>JAYTQW010000223.1:0-5551 GCA_043746535.1 Rhodospirillales bacterium | reverse complement strand
GGCAGGATCGCGCACGCACGCCGGTCGCCACGCAGCGTGCAGCCGAGTGCTGCCAGGTCGGCGGCGATCAGCGGCAGCAGCGCGGGCGCCACGGCGGCGTCGATCAGCAGCGTCTCGGTGGCCCCGCACACGCCGGGGCGGCGCATCTTGGCGTTGGCGACGATGGCCCGCGCCATGTCGGGCGCGGCGGCGGCATGGACATAGGTGTGGTTCAGCCCCTCGGCATGGGCCAGCACCGGCACCCGCGCCTCGCTTTGCACCCGCGTCACCAGCGACTTGCCGCCGCGCGGGATGATGAGGTCGATCTGCCCGGCGGCGGCCAGCATGGCGGCGACATAGGCGCGGTCGGTCGCCGGCGCCACCTGCACCGCCGCCTCCGGCACGCCGGCCGCGCGCAGGCCACGGCCGATCGCGGCGTGGATGGCGGCGGCGGAGTGGAAGCTGTCGGAGCCGCCGCGCAGGATCACCGCGTTGCCGGATTTGAGGCACAAGGCCGCCGCGTCGGCGCCGACATTGGGCCGGCTCTCATAGATCATGCCGATGACGCCGATCGGGGTGGCGATGCGGCGGATGCGCAGCCCGTTCGGCCGCGTCCACTCCGCCAGCGTGCGGTCGAGCGGATCGGGCAACGCCGCCACCGCCGCCATCCCCGCCGCCATCGCCTCGACCCGCGCGCGGTCCAGCGCCAGCCGGTCGCGGAACGCCGGGGTGCCGTCGGCGGCATCGAAGCGGGCAAGGTCGCGGGCATTGGCGGCGACGATGGCCGCCGCATCCTGGCGCAGGCAGCCCGCCGCCGCTGCCAGTCCCGCGCGGCGTTGGCTGTCCGGGCTGACGGCCAGCCAGCGCGAGGCGGCGCGGGCGAGCGACGCGGCCTCGCGCAGCCAGGATGTGGCGAGGTCGGGTTCACTGTGCATGGCGGCTTCTATATGGACTTCCCTGGCCCCGATCCTGCCAGGGCCGCCGCGGGGTGGCTAGTGGCCGCGCCTCAGACGGCGAGCGCCGCGCAGGCCGCTGTGACGCAGAGCGAGCCGATGCCGGCCAGGGAGAGTAGGCGAAGGATAAGCGTCTGCTGCCAGTGTGCCATCGTCGGCCTCCATGCTGAACCATCACCGTCTAGCGCCCGAACATGACACGAATATGTCACCGATGCTGCGCCTGCGAACAATGGTTCAGGCAAGTGCCAGGTCGTCGCGGTGGATCAGCTCGTCGCGCCCGCGCCAGCCCAGGATGGCCTCGATCTCCTCGCTGCGATGGCCGATGATGCGGGCCGCGTCGGCGCTGGCGTAGGCGGACAGGCCGCGTCCCAGCGAGCCGCCATCCGGGCCGCGCACCTCGACCGCGTCGCCACGGTCGAACACGCCGTCCAGCGCCGTCACCCCGGCCGGCAGCAGCGAGCGCCCCCGCGCCAGCGCCCGCGCAGCGCCCGCGTCCAGCACCAGGCGGCCCAGCGGCTGCAACGAGCCGAGGATCCAGCGCTTGCGGGCGCTGCGGCCCTCCGGCAGCGGCAGGAACCAGGTGCAGCGGGCGCCGGCGTCGAGTGCGCGCAACGGGTGCTCGACATGGCCCATGGCGATGGCCATGGCGACACCGGCCCCGGTGGCGATGCGCGCGGCGGCCAGCTTGGTGCGCATGCCGCCACTGGAATAGCCGGGCGGCGGCTCGCCCCCCATCGCCTCGATGTCCGGCGTCAGCGCCTCCACCACCGGGATGTGCGTGGCGAGCGGGTCGAGCCGGGGATCGGCGGTGTAGAGGCCGTCGATGTCGCTCAGCAGGATCAGCGTGTCCGCCTGCAACATCTCCGCCACCCGCGCGGCCAGCCGGTCGTTGTCGCCGAAACGGATCTCGGTGGTGGCGACGCTGTCGTTCTCGTTGATGACCGGCACGCAGCCCAGGCCGAGCAGGGTGGTCAGCGTGGCGCGGGCGTTCAGGTAGCGGCGGCGGTCCTCGGTGTCGCCCAGCGTCAGCAGCATCTGCGCGGCGGTCAGGCCGTGCGCCGACAGCGCCTCGCTCCACGCCTGCGCCAGCCTGATCTGGCCGACGGCGGCGGCGGCCTGCTTCTCCTCCAGCCGCAGCCGGCGGGCGGCGAGGTTCAGCGTGCGGCGGGCCAGCGCGATGGCGCCGGAACTGACCACCGCGACCTCGACGCCGCGCGCCCGCCAGGCGGCGATATCCTGCGCCACGCCGGCCAGCCAGGCCTGACGCGGGGCCGCCCGCGCCTCGTCCACCACCAGCGCGCTGCCGATCTTCACCACCACGCGCCTTGCGGCGGCGAGGCGCGTGACGGTGAGGCGGGCGTTCACGCCAGGACCCGTGCGGCCGCCCGCGCCTCCTGGATGATCGGCCACAGGCTGCTTAGCACGGCGCTGACACCCTCGTGGCTGACGCCCGACATCACCGCGACCGGCTGGCCCGACGCTTTCTGCAAGGCGGCGCGGCGCGAGGATACCTCGCGAGGCGTCATCGCGTCGCATTTGTTCAGCACCAGGATTTCCGGCTTGTCGGCCAGCCCGCCGCCATACTCGGCCAGTTCCTGGCGGATGGTGCGCCACGCCCGCACCACGTTGCCGGCGGCGCCGTCGATCAGGTGCAGCAGCACCGCGCAACGCTCGACATGGCCGAGGAAGCGGTCGCCCAGCCCGGCGCCCTCATGCGCGCCCTCGATCAGGCCGGGGATGTCGGCCAGCACGAACTCCTGCGTGTCGGACAGCCGCACCACGCCCAGTTGCGGGTGCAGGGTGGTGAACGGGTAATCGGCGATCTTCGGACGCGCGGCGGACACCACCGACAGCAGCGTGCTCTTGCCGGCATTGGGCATGCCGACCAGCCCGGCATCGGCGATCAGCTTCAGCCGCAGCCAGACCCAGCGCTCCTCGCCCGGCCAGCCCTTGTCGGCGCGGCGCGGCGCGCGGTTGGTGCTGGTCTTGAAATGCGCGTTGCCGTGGCCGCCATCGCCGCCGCGCAACAGGGTGATGCGCTTGCCCGGCCGGTCGAGGTCGGCCAGCACCAGCTCGCGGTCGTCGTCGTCGATCAGTTGCGTGCCGACCGGGACCGAGATCACCACGTCGGACGCGCCCGCGCCGGTGCAGTCCGAACCCGAGCCGTTGCCGCCCTTGCGGGCGCGGAAATGCTGCGAGTAGCGGAAGTCGATCAGCGTGTTGAGGTTCTCGACCGCGACGAACTCGACATTGCCGCCACGGCCGCCATTGCCGCCGTCGGGGCCGCCGAACTCGATGAAGCGCTCGCGCCGGAACGCGATCACGCCGTCGCCGCCATCGCCGGAGCGGCAGTAGATTTTTGCTTGGTCGAGGAACTTCATGGCCGGGTTCTAACAAAAACGGGGGCCGCGCCTGCGATCCGCAAGCTGCCGGCCCCCGCCGTTTCATACTGAGAGAATGGCTTTATTCGGCTGCAACCGCCATCGGCGCCACGGACACCTGCACGCGGCCTTCGGCGCGGTGCTCGAACTTCACATGGCCCTCGATCAGCGCGAAGATGGTGTGATCCTTGCCGAGGCCGACGTTGCGGCCCGGCTTCACGGCGGTGCCGCGCTGGCGGATGATGATGTTGCCGGCGATGACCCTCTCGCCGCCGAACTTCTTGACGCCGAGGCGGCGCCCGGCGGTATCCCGGCCGTTGCGCGACGAGCCGCCTGCTTTCTTGTGTGCCATGTCTGGATGCTCCTGATCAGGCGGCCTGGATGCCGGCGATCCGCAGCACGGTCACCTGCTGGCGGTGGCCGTTGCGGCGGCGGCTGTTCTGGCGGCGGCGCTTCTTGAAGATGATGACGGTGTCCAGCCGGTCCTGCGCGATCACCGTCGCGGTGACGCTGGCGCCAGCCACCAGCGGTGCGCCGATGGTCAGGTTCCCGTCCTGCCCGATCGCCAGGATATCGGTGAAGGTGATGGTGGAGCCTGCCTCCGCCTCCAGCTTCTCGACCTTGAGCACGCTGTCGGGGGATACCCGGTACTGTTTGCCGCCGGTGCGGATCACTGCGAACATCGCTGCCAAATCCTTAGAGCGAGTGATCCCGGCCCGGTTCGACCGCGCCGACAGTCCCGCACGCAATATCGGCCGCCACACAACCGGGCCGCCAGGAAGCCGGGGTTATAGCGCCCGGTTACGGCAAGTCAACGACAAACCAGACGCGGGCCCGGCTGCCGCCATGGTTGCGGCCAATGGTTGCGGCCACTGGAAACCCTGCCTATAAGCCGCAGGCCACCAGCCTGGAGGGGTGCCAGAGTGGTCGATCGGGACGGTCTCGAAAACCGTTGTACCTTTGCGGGTACCGTGGGTTCGAATCCCACCCCCTCCGCCAGGTCCTCCGGTGCCGGCACCGTGCGATCCTGGCGCTTCCGCCTTGCCGGTGCGCCGAACTTGTGAAACGCATGGCCGACAACTCCGTGGATCATCCAGACGTGGACCAGCCCGCCTTCGAGACTCCGGCCCCGGCCAAATCCGGCCTGGCCAGCGCGGACGGCATGGCGCCGTTGGATGCCTTGCTGGCGGACGGCACCGACCCGCTGTTCTGGCGCCCGACGCGGCTTGGCGTCGACAGCGCCTGGTATGGCCACATCCCGTTCGCGCATTGGGTGGTGGCGGCGGCACGGCCGCGCAGCCTGGTCGAGCTCGGCTCCCACGCCGGCGTCTCGTACTCGGCCTTCTGCGAGGCGGTGCTGCGTGCCCGGCTGGACACGCGCTGCTTCGCCGTCGACACCTGGCGGGGCGACGAGCATGCCGGCTTCTATGGCGAGGACATCTACCAGGACCTCGCCAGCTTCCACGACGCCCGCTACGGCGCGTTCTCGCAGTTGCTGCGCTGCACCTTCGACGAGGCGCTGCCCTACGTGCCGGATGGCAGCGTCGACCTGCTGCATATCGACGGGCGCCACGCCTATGAGGACGTTCGCCACGATTTCGACAGTTGGCTGCCGAAGCTGTCGCCGCGCGCGGTGGTGCTGTTCCACGACACCAACGTGCGCGAACGCGGCTTCGGCGTCTGGCGGCTGTGGGCGGAGCTGACCGCGACGCGGCCGCATTTCGAGTTCCTGCACGAGCATGGGCTGGGCGTGCTGATCGTGGGCACCGATGCGCCCGCCGCACTGGCCGGGCTGTGCGGCCTGACCGACGCGCTCGACATCGGGCGGGTGCGCGAGCGGTTCGCGCAGTTGGGCGAGCGCTGGACGGTCGACATGAGCCAGCGGCGGACGCGGCTCGAGGCGTCCACGCTGCGCGCGCACAACGCCAAGCTGGAGACCGCCTTCAACCAGATCGAGGCGTATTCCCGCGCGCTGGGCGGCGGCGGCCACCCACCCTCGCCCGACACGGCGGCGGCGCGGACACGCGAGGCGCGGCTGGCCACGGCGCGCGCGGTGACGCTGGAGGCGGAGTTGCGCCTGGCGCACCGGCGCGCGGGAATGCTGGAGGCGGCGGCGGCGGCTGCCGACCGCGCCGCTCAGGTGAGCATCGCCGAAGCCCGCCAGCACGCCCGCAACCTGGAGGCGCATGCCGCCGGCGTGGAGGCCGACGCGGAGCGCAGGCTTGCGGAGATGGA
>JAYTQW010000222.1:0-1666 GCA_043746535.1 Rhodospirillales bacterium | reverse complement strand
CGGTGGACACCGACCTCGGGCGCAAACGCCGGATCAATCCGACCAGTTGCAACGTCGACCTGTCCTGCCTGAAGGGGTTCTGCCCCAGCTTCGTCACCCTGCCTGGGGCACCCTCCGCCCCGGCGGCCGACACGTCCTGGCAGAAGCGGGAGGCGGAATTTGCCGCCCACTTGCCCATGCCCATACTTCCGACGCTTGGCGTCTGGCGCGGGCTGTTCGCCGGGATCGGTGGCGGCGGGATCGTCACCGCCGGCGCCGTTCTGGCCATGGCGGCGCATCTGGAAGGCCGAGCAGTGAAGACGCTCGATTTTACGGGGATGGCGCAAAAGAACGGGGCGGTGGTCGCGCATGTGCAGATCGCGGCATCCGAAGCCGATCTCGACGTGGTTCGCATTCCCCTCGGTGCCGCCGATCTGATGCTGGCCGCCGATCTGGCGGTGTCCTGCGGGGCCGGGGTGCTGGAGCGGAATGCGACGTCGTCCGTAGTGATCGGGAACCTCGATCTGGCCGCCACTGCCGATTTTAAGCGCGATGCGCTGCTGTCCATCGACGCGGCGTTGCACCGGCGGACCATCGAGAAGGTCACCGACGCCAGCCGGTCGGTATGGCTTCACGGGGTTGGTCTGGCCGAGAAGCTGTTCGGCAATGCCCAGGCCATGAACACTTTGCTGCTCGGCTTGGCCTGGCAGCGCGGTCTGGTGCCGGTCGGAGAGGGGGCCATCCTGCGCGCCATCGAGCTGAACGGCGCGGCGGTGGGGGTGAACAAGCGCGCCTTCCTGTGGGGCCGCATTTTGGCAGATCAGCCGGATCTGATGGCGAAAGTGCTGTCGGATGTCGTGCAACCGCTGGTTTTGTCCCTGGAGGCATTGATCGCCGACCGAGCCGCACGGCTGGTGGACTACCAAAATGCGGCCTACGCGGAACGGTATCGGGCCGTGCTGCGGGAAGTCGTGGAGGGTGAAACGGTGGCATTCGGGAAACCCGGCCGGTTCGCCCGGTCGGCGGCCGAGGGGTTGTATCGGTTGATGGCCTATAAGGATGAGTACGAGGTCGCTCGGCTGCACCTGCTGGCGACCTACGGCGACAAGCCGGTGTTTCATATGTCCCCGCCACTGATCGCGCGGATGGACTCCGCGACCGGGAGGCGCCGCAAGGTCGCCGTGCAGGGCTGGGTGGCCCTGCCGCTGTTCCGTGTGCTGCGGCTTGGACGGTTGGTGCGGGGCACCGCGCTGGACCTGTTTGGCCGGCAAGCCGAACGGCAGGCGGAGCGGGCGGCGATCGAAGAGTATGTCGGGGATTTGCGCTTGGCCGTGACTGAACTGCGGGCGGCGACGATGGAGGCGGCGGTTGGGCTGGCGTCATTGCCGGACACGATCCGCGGGTTTGGGCCGGTAAAGGACTCGAACCGCGCGAAGGCGCACGCACGCCGGAACATTTTACTGACAGAGTTGGCGGATCGACCGATGGCGTTGGCGGCGGAATAAGACAAGCGCGTCAAACCCGATTGGGGCGTTAGCCAGGCCGTATCGCTTTGCCGCGGTTTCGGTTGGTGCGGCTCAGCAGAGGTGTTATACCAGCGGCCCTAAATATTCACCTGTGCGTAATCCCGGTTTCCGATGGACAAAATGACCTCGGGCAGCTTCATGAGCGCGTTCCACGCGTCCCT
>JAYTQW010000221.1:0-8121 GCA_043746535.1 Rhodospirillales bacterium | reverse complement strand
GCATTCTCCGCAGTGCAGCATTTAAGTGTGGGCATGATGCCTTTTCGCCACGGCGAGGCTGGGCTATGACCGTGGCATGAGCGGAACATTACCGGAACGATTTGCCGCATGGTTCGCCAGACGTGGCTGGCAACCGCGCCCGCATCAACTCGGGGTATGGCAGGCGGCCAGTCGCGGCCACCACGTCCTGCTGATCGCCCCCACCGGCGGCGGCAAGACGCTGGCCGGCTTCCTGCCCAGCCTGATCGACCTCGCGGAGTCGCCGCGCGCCGGCCTGCACACGCTCTACATCAGTCCGCTCAAGGCGTTGGCGGCCGATATCGCGCGCAACCTGCAAGCGCCGGTGCAGGAGATGGCGCTGCCGCTGACCATCGCCACCAGAAGCGGCGACACCGGCGCCCAGGCGCGGCGGCAGCAGCGCGAAGCGCCGCCCAACATCCTGCTGACCACGCCGGAAAGCCTGGCGCTGCTGGTGTCGCTGCCCGACTCGGCGGCATTCTTCGCCAGCCTCGCCGTGGTGGTGATCGACGAGGTCCACGCCCTCGCCGGCACCAAGCGGGGCGACCAACTGGCGCTCTGCCTGTCGCGGCTGACCCGCCTGGCGCCAGCCCATCGCCGCATCGGGCTGTCCGCCACCATCGCCCACCGCGCGCCGATGCAGGCCTACGTCTCCGGCGACGGCCACGGCGGCGGCGTCGAGGTCGTCGAGAGCGAGGACGGCGGCGCGGCCCCTGAAATCGGCATGATCCTGCCGGGAGGCCGCCTTCCCTGGGCCGGCCACATGGGCCTGTTCAGCGCCCCGGAGGTGCTGGCCCGCATCCACCAGCAGGCGATGACCATCGTGTTCGTCAACACCCGCGCGCAGTCGGAGCTGATGTTCCAGGAGCTGTGGCGGCTGAACGAGGACACGCTGCCGATCGCCATCCACCACGGCAGCCTGGAGCCGGCGCAGCGCCGCGCGGTCGAGGCGGCGATGGCGGAGGGCCGGCTGCGGGCCGTGGTGGCCACCTCCTCGCTCGACCTCGGCATCGACTGGGGCGGCGTCGACCAGGTGATCCAGGTCGGCGCGCCCAAGGGCGTCTCGCGCCTGTTGCAGCGGGTCGGGCGCGCCAACCACCGCATGGACGAGGCCAGCATCGCCATGCTGGTGCCGGCCAACCGGTTCGAGGTGCTGGAATGCGAGGCGGCGATCCTGGGGGCGGCGGCGCTCGAACTCGACGGCGACCCGCCAGGGCCGGGCGGGCTGGACGTGCTGGCGCAGCACCTGCTCGGCTGCGCCTGTGCCGCCCCGTTCCACCCGGACGCGATGTATGACGAAGTGTGCGCGGCCGCCCCCTATGCCGAGCTGACCCGGCGCGACTTCGACGACGTGCTGGGGTTCGTGGAAGACGGCGGCTACGCCCTGTCCGCGTATGATAAATATCGAAAACTGTTCCGCGACAGCGAGGACCGCGTGCAGGTGCGCTCGGAGCGGATCGCCCGCCAGTTCCGCATGAACATCGGCACCATCGTCGAGGCGCCGACGCTGAAGGTGCGCTACTCCGGCCGTGGCGGCTCGCTGGGGGAGATCGAGGAGGGCTTCATCGCCTCGCTGGTGCCCGGCGACACCTTCCTGTTCTCCGGCCGCCTGCTGCGTTTCGTGCGCCTGCGCGAGACCACGGTGGAGGTGGCCGACGGCGGCAGCGGCGATCCAAGGGTGCCGACCTGGGCCGGCAGCCGGATGCCGATGACCAGCAACCTCGCCAACCGGGTGCGCGCCATGCTGCAAAGCCCGGAGACATGGCATCTGTTCCCCGAGCCGGTGCGCGAGTGGCTGGCGTTGCAGAAGCGGCGCTCCCGCCTGCCCGGCCGCGACGACCTGCTGGTGGAGACGTTCCCGCGCGGCGGCCGCTGGTACCTGGTCGCCTATTGCTTCGAGGGCCGGCAGGCGCACCAGACGCTCGGCCTGCTGCTGACCCGGCGCATGGAGCGGTTCGGCATGGCCCCGCTGGGCTTCGTCGCCACCGACTACGTGCTGGCGGTGTGGTCGGCGAACAAGCCGCATGACATGGCCGAGCTGTTCCACCAGGACATGCTGGGCGACGACGTGGAGGCCTGGATGGCGGAAAGCTCCATGCTCCGCCGCACCTTCCGCAACGTGGCGGTGGTGGCCGGCCTGATCGAGCGGCAGTTGCCGGGCGCCAGCAAGAACCGGCGGCAGGTGACGGTGAACAGCGACCTGATCTACGACGTGCTGCGCCGCCACCAGCCCGACCATATCCTGCTGCGCGCCACCCGCGCCGACGCCGCCGGGGGCCTCACCGACCTCGGCCGCGTGGCCGGGATGCTCGACCGCGTGCGGGGCCGCATCACCCACATGGCGCTGTCGCGGGTGTCGCCGCTGGCGGTGCCGGTGCTGCTGGAGGTCGGGCGCGAAAGCGTGCGCCACGATGGCCACGACGACCTCCTGCTGGAGGAGGCGGCGCTGGTGGCGGAGGCGATGGACGAGCCGATGATGGCTGGATGAGGCGAGACGCATGACCCCCGCACCGCTGCACCTGGGCGGCGAACGGCTGCTGCTGGACCCCTCCGGCGCGCTGTTCTGGCCGCGCGAGCAGACCCTGATCGTCGCCGACCTGCATTTCGAGAAAGCCTCGTCGGCGGCGCGGTCCGGCTCGCTGCTGCCGCCCTGGGACACGCGCGCCACGCTCGACCGCCTCGCCCTGCTGCTGCGCCGCTACGCGCCCCGCACGGTGGTGGCGCTGGGCGACAGCTTCCACGACCGCCACGCCCACGCCCGCCTGCAACCGCAGGACGCGGCCCGGCTGCGCGCGATGACCGAGGCGACGACGTTCGTATGGGTGCTCGGCAACCACGACCCGGAACCGCCGGTGGGCATCGGCGGCAGCGCCACCACCGAGTGGCGGTCGGGCGGCCTGGTGTTCCGCCATCAGGCCATCGCCGCCATCAGCGCCGGTGCCGTGGAGGTGTGCGGCCACCACCATCCCAAGGCGCAGGTGGCCACGCGCGGCGGCGGCGTCACCCGGCCCTGCTTCGTGGCCGACGGCCGCCGGCTGATGCTGCCGGCGATCGGCGCCTACACCGGCGGCCTCGATGTCCGCCATCCCGAGATCGCGTCGCTGTTCCCGCGCGGCGGGCGCGTGTTCCTGCTCGGGCGCGACCGCCTGTTCAGCTTCCCGCTCGCCGAATACCGCGCCGCCGGGCCGCGACCGCCGCCGCCGGCACCGCCGCTCACCACCCTTTGAGGCATCCACATCCGGCTTTGCCGCCGTATATGATAACCATGAAACATCTCCAGGCCTTGCCATGACCGCCCCCACCCTGCTCTGGCTGCGCCGGGAGTTGCGGCTGCACGACAACGCCGCCCTCGCGGCGGCGGTCGCATCCGGCCGCCCGGTGCTGCCGGTGTTCGTGCTGGACGACACGACGCCCGGAGCCTGGGCCGTCGGCGGCGCCGCGCGCTGGTGGCTGCACCACAGCCTTGCGGCCCTGGCCTCCGACCTGGCCCGGCTGGGGGCGCCGCTGATCCTGCGACACGGCGCCACGGCGGACTGCCTGGCAGCCCTGGCGCGGGAGACCGGAGCCGCCGAACTCCATGCCGGGCAGCCGGTCGAGCCGTGGGCGCGCGAGGTGGTGGCCGACCTCCGCCGCCGGCTCGACGTGCCGCTCCATCTGCACCGCACCATCACGCTCTATGACCCCGACGAGATCCGCACCGGCGGCGGCACCCCGTACGGCGTGTTCACCCCATTCGCCCGCGCCTGCCGCGCGCGCGGGCGTCCGGCGGCGCCCTTGCCGGCACCGGCCAGGATCGAGGCACCCGCCAGCCTGCCGGCCTCGGACCCGCTCGCCTCGTGGAACCTGTTGCCGACCAGGCCCGACTGGTCCGCAGGCTTTGTGGCGCTGTGGCATCCCGGCGAGGCGGCGGCCCGCGCGGACCTGGAAAAATTTGCCGCCAACATCGCCGCCACCTACGACGAGACCCGCAACTTCCCCGGCCGCGAGGGCACCTCGTCGTTGTCGCCCCGGCTGCACTGGGGCGAGATTTCGCCGGCCCAGGGCTGGCACGCGGCGGAGGCGCGCGCACCCGACTCGAGCGGCACCGAGAGCTGGATCAACGAGCTGCTGTGGCGCGACTTCTCCGCCCACCTGCTGTGGCACCACCCCAGCCTGCCGGAACAGCCGCTGCGGCGCGAGTTCGCGGCGATGCCGTGGAAGCACGACGCCTCGGCCCTGCGCGCCTGGCAGCGGGGCCAGACCGGCATTCCGCTGGTCGACGCCGGAATGCGGCAGTTGTGGCACATCGGCTGGATGCACAACCGCATCCGCATGGTGACGGCGAGCTTCCTGGTGAAGCACCTGCTGATATCCTGGCAGGACGGTGCCGCGTGGTTCTGGGACGCGCTGGTGGACGCCGACCTCGCCAGCAACAGCGCGCAATGGCAGTGGGTGGCCGGTTGCGGCGCCGACGCGGCCCCGTTCTTCCGCGTGTTCAACCCGGCGTTGCAGGGCGGCAAGTTCGATCCCGACGGCGCCTATGTGCGGCGCTGGGTGCCCGAACTCGCCCGCCTGCCGAACCGCCACCTGCACGCGCCATGGGATGCACCGGCGGACGTGCTCGCGGCGGCCGGCGTGACCCTGGGCGGCAGCTACCCGCGTCCGATCAAGGACTTGGCCGTGGGCCGGCGGGAGGCCTTGGCAGCGTTCGCGTTGTTGCCCAAAGTGAACGCATGAATGACCCCGTTCGCCTGCCGCCCCATCGCGGCTTGCGGGTCGTGGGTGACGTGCACGGAGATGCCCGCGCCTTCGCCGCCGCCGCCGAGACCGACCTGTTCGTCCTGCAACTCGGCGACCTGATCGACTACGGACCAGACAGCGCCGGGGCGTTGCGGCTGATGTTCGAGCTGATCGACCAGGGCCGGGGCATGTTCGTCATGGGCAACCACGACCTGAAGCTGGCGCGCGCGCTGGCCGGGCGGCATGTGCGCCTGGACGGCCCGCTGACCAGCACGCTGGCGCAACTCGACCCCAAGCTGCGCGAGCGCGCCGAACGCGAGCTGGCCCGCGCCCCCGCCTGGGTGCAACGCACCAACGGCGCCGGCATCGAGCTGTTCGTCCACGGCGGCTTCCACACCGAAATGCTCGGCATGACGCCGCCACAGGCACCCGAAGGCCACGTCCAGGGCGTCCTGGCACGGGCGTTGTACGGAGAGCCGACCGGGCGGGTGAAGGTCGACGGCTACCCGGAGCGCAGCCTGCGCTGGGTCGACCGCATCCCGGCCGGGCTGAAGGTCTATGTCGGCCACGACCGCCGCAGCGCCGACGGACGGCCATACATCCGCCGCAACGCTTCCGGCGGGACGGCGGTGTTCCTGGACACCGGCGCCGGCAAGGGCGGCCACCTGTCCTGGATCGACCTGCCCGCCGGAAGTTAGCGTACGGAAGTCGGCCTACGTCGCCACGGGACAGCCTACGACGCGGTGCAGGCCTTGCCGCCGCTGGGATGGTCGCCAGCAGCCTTCGCCGCCGCCTCGGTCATGTACAAGCCCTTCTTGGTCTTGCCGTAGAAGGCATCGCCCTGGCAGTGATAGACCTTGCTGCTCCCATTCACCCAAACCTTGCCAGCGCCACCGCCCGGCGCCACCGCCACCGCGCCGGCGGCAGACGCCACCGGGCGAGGGTTGCTCGCCGGAGCCGCCGTCGTCGGCACCGCCGGGACAGCGGTGCCAGTCCTGTTGACAACGCCCACGCCCGACGTGGCCGGAACCGTGTTGGCCGGAACTCCCCCAACCGGTGCGGCTGCGACCGGTGCCGCCGCAGCGGCGGGCGCCGTCGCGGCGGCACCGGGCTTGGCGATCCCGCCATGGCCACGGCACAGGCCGCTGAGCTTGGCACCCGAATGGGTGGTGCCGTCCTTGCAGGTGGCCGTCACCGCGCCCTGGGCGACGGCGACAGTGGAGACAAGGCAAATGGCTGCCATCGCGGCAGCAATGTCTATGGCGCGCATGGGCGTTCCTCTCGGTTCAGACCGCGCCAATCCGCCCCGCCTGAAAACCAGTGTCAAGTAACGTTAAGTGGCGTGGTTTTAGCTGGGAAGCCAGCGAAGGAAGCGCTTCTTTTTGCAAAAAGAAGCAAAAACTCTTTCCCTCTAGCGGGCATGAACGGCACCCGGCGCATGGTGTGGGTTAGTTTTGGTGGTCGTTTATGGTGGCAAGCCGCCTGTCGGCTTCGAAGCGATACCTTTGAAATGCAGACATTCGCTCGACAGGGGAATCTGGTCGGGAGCGGCCCGGCTTGCTTTAGGTGAAAGCCGGCGAAAGTCGCCATCCGAACCGGAAGGGCTTATATCGATTCGAGTTGCGTATTAGAAAAAGGCTATTCAGCTTCGTAAATTGTGAGTCATCGATTGAGCAACGTCATTACCAGGGGTGAAGGTTTTACGCCGTCTGAAAGGCGACTGGCGGCGCTCGCGGACTGCACGTTCCTTCGATTGTGGTCATACCCGAACACGTTTAACGACCGCACCAAGGGCTCGAGCGGAGGAGGGCAGGAGTTTGCGGATCTGCTGGCTGTTTGCGAGAATCATGTGGTGCTATTCAGCGACAAGGAAATCGGTTGGCAGGCCGATAAGCCGCTCGACTTGGCTTGGGCTCGATGGTTCCGGCGCGCAGTCGAAGGGGCGAGCATCCAGCTGAAGGGCGCTGAACGATGGCTCAATCAGCATCCAGACCGTATCTTCACGGATAAGCTGTGCACTCAACGGCTTCCGGTCCCGTTGCCTGGCATAGGCAGTCGCGTCGTCCACCTTGTGGCCGTAGCAAGCGGCGCTCAGGCTGCGAGCCGCAGATATTTTAGCGATCCGCGCGGGACCTTCATGATTCAACCAGCGTTGAAGGGGGCCGCACACGTTGACTCTGAGAGGCCCGACTTTCGACCGTTTACTATTGGTGACATAAATCCTGGCGGCACCTTTATCCATGTGTTTGACCCTATCGGGCTAGAGGTCATCATGAAGGAACTCGACACAGTTGCCGATTTAACAGCTTATTTAACCGCGCGATCCAAATTCCTCCGCTCGGGCCAAGCTGTGTTGATCGCGGGGGAAGAGCATCTACTCGCGGCCTATATGATAAACGGATTTAAAGACGGTCAGCCCAGCTTCATCTCCAAGAAACTGCGTAAAAAGACCCGGCGCAAGGCAGTCATTATTCCGGCAGGCGAGTACGAGGTCTATGTTTCATCGCAGCTGCATGCTGAAATAGAAGGGCTGAAGCAACAGTCCATGCTCTGGGATACAGTTATTGAACTCCTAATTGATGACGTGCTGAAGGGCACCTCTATTTCTATCATCAATGAACAACCAACAGCTCAACTGTCTGAACAAGTCCTTCGTATCATGGCGTTCGAACGACGGATCGATCGCGTTTCGCTCGCGCAAGCGCTCTGGGGGGCAATGGAACGCTGTCTTGATGAAGGAATGTCTCACCTCATACGTCGTGTTTTCATCTCACGCAGGATGCCAAACAAGAAGATCGGGTATGTGTTCCTTATCCTGCCGTGGAACCCAGAGGCGGGAACTCTTGAGGAATATCGAGCATACCGGAGCAGTATGCTTTCCACCTACTGCTTGTCCGTTTTTCTCGAACAGCCGAAATTCGATACTGTCGTCGGGCTTGCCCTGGACATTTTCCGGACGAATGGAGAACTCCGGACCCGGTCCGAAGACGCAATTGCGCTGGCGCCGCCCCAATGGTCGCCCGCATTACTAGCGAATCTTGAAGCAAACAGGGCGGTAATCAATGCCAAGCACCCGCGTGAGCTGAAATTTATTGCGACGAGGCGCCGTATCAAAAATCCGTTCAAGGACAGCGCGCAGTAAATCGCGACTGGATCGGAGCTCATAGTGGTAAACGGCAGCCGCGGCAGAATGTCCGCTCCTAAGATTTGAAAGCGGCTCAGCCAATGTCTGACTTGGGTCGTAAGCGGAATTCAAACTGACCCACTACCCAATGCAGATATCATTTGACACAAGCTGCGCGTTGTGTTCTTGTTCCGTTCGTGTCCCTCCCGCTCCCCGCACCCGCACCGAGCCTGTCGCAGCGCCTGACGCTGGTGGTGCAG
>JAYTQW010000220.1:0-7449 GCA_043746535.1 Rhodospirillales bacterium | reverse complement strand
CGGTCGTGATGTGCCGGCTCCATCACCGAGATCATGCTGCCGCAGCGGCGCCACAACTCGGACACCGCCTCGACCGCCGCCGCATCGGTGCCGGGTGGTGGCGTCAGCAGGCACCAGCGGCCCTGGAACAGTGTGGTGAAGCCGGCATCCGGGCCGGAATACTCGGTGCCGGCGAGCGGATGGGCGGGCACGAAATGCACGCCGGCGGGCACCAGCGGGCCGACATCGCGGATCACCGACTGCTTGGTGGAGCCGACATCGGTGAGGATGGCTCCCACCGCCATATGCGGCGCGATCGCCTCGGCCAGGGCGGCGTAGGCACCGACCGGGGCGCACAGCATGACGCAATCGGCCCCCGCCGCCGCCGCCGCCGGGTCCAGCTCCACGCGATCGGCGATGCCCAGCGCCATCACCCGGTCCAGCGTCGCCTGGCTGCGCGCGTTGACCACGATCTCGTCGGCCATGTCGCCGCGCTCACGGGCGATGCGCGCGACCGAGCTGCCGATCAGGCCGCAGCCGAGCAGGGCCAGGCGGCGGAACAGCGGCCTGGTGTCAGACATCGGCGACCATCCCGGCCATGATGCGGGCCAGCGCCTCGGCGACCAGGGTGCATTCCTCACCGGTGCCGACGGTGATGCGCAGGCAGTGCGGGAGGTCGTAGCCGCCCATCTGGCGCACGATGATGCCGGACCGCCGCAGGCTGGCATCGACCGCGCCCGCCCGTTCGGCGGTGGCGAAGTCGGCCAGTACGAAGTTCCCCTCGCTCGGCCATGCCACGATGCCGCAGCCGCGCAACGCCGCCGTCAGCCGCTCGCGCCACAGCGCGTTGTGGGCGCGCAGGCGCTCCTCCCATCCCGGCTCGTCCAGGGCCGCGATCGCCGCCGCCTGCGCCGCCAAGTTGACGTTGAAGGCCCCGCGCACCCGGTTCAGCGCATCGGCCACGCCCGCCGGCGCATACACCCAGCCGACGCGCGCACCGCCCAGCCCCCACAGCTTGCTGAACGTGCGCAGCATCACCGTGTTCTCGCCGGCATCGACCAGGGCCACGCCGGGGTCGTAGTCGGGCCGGTCGACGTACTCGCTGTAGGCGGCGTCCAGCGCCAGCAGCACCTCGCCGGGCAAGCCGGCGCGCAGCCGCTCGACCTCCGGCTGCGGCACCATGCTGCCGGTCGGGTTGTTCGGGTTGGCCAGGAACACCACCCGCGTCTGCGGCGTGACGGCGGCCAGGATCGCATCGACATCGGCAACGAGGCCGCGTTCCGGCACCTTCAGTACCCGGCTGCCGGCGTAGGTGCCGGCGATCTGGTACATGCTGAAGCCGTGCATGGTCATCAGGATGTCGGTGCCGGGGCCGCCATAGATCGAGGCAAGATGCTGGATCAGCTCGTCCGAGCCGGTGCCGCAGACGATGCGGGCCGGGTCGAGGCCGAAGCGGCGGCCGATCGCGGCGCGCAGCTCGACGCTGCCGGCGTCGGGGTAGCGGTGCAGGTCGGCGCTGGCGCGGGCATGGGCGCGCTGGGCGGATGGCGGCGGCCCGAACGCGCCCTCGTTGCTCGACAGCTTCACCACCCGGTTGACGCCGGCGAGCTTGCTGACGCCGGGCACGTAGGCGGCGACCGCCAGCACCTCGGCGCGCGGGCGCGGCACGTCGCGGCGTTCGGTCATGGACGGTCTCCCTCGACCGGCACCGCATAGCCGCCCAGCACCACCACCGGCGCCGCCACCGCCTGCGCCAGCGCCGCCAGCCGGGGATCGCCGTCGGCGACGTGGCCCTCGACATCGACCAGGCAGTGCGCCGCCGGCCCGTGCGGGGTGCGGCGGATCAGGATGGCGTTGGGCGCCAGCCCGGCGGCGGCCATGACGCCGGACAGGCGGGCGCGGCTGCACTCGGGCGGCAGTTCGAAGCCGAGCAGGGAGCGGTCGGCCCGCGAGGCGTCGGGTGCGGCGGCGGCCACCACCAGCGCCTGCACCGGCGCCGCGCCATCGGGGCGCGGGCTGGCCCAGAACGGCAGCCGGGCGACCACATGGATACGCGGCTCGTCGTGGTGCAGCAGCGCGGTCCACCACGCGGCCTGGGCCGCCTCCTCCTCGACCGGCATTGGCAGCACGGCGGCGGTGGCGGCGCCGCTGCTGACATCGGCAATGGCCTGCGCCGGGCTGCGGTGAACCCGCAACCGGGTCAGCGCCCCGAAATGCTCGCGCGCGGCGGCGGCGAAATCGCCGTTCCCGCTGGCGTCGCAGGCGGCGATGGCGAACGGCGTCTCGATCGAGATGAAGGCCGCGTAGATCTCGCGCCACAGCCGGGCCAGCGTGCGGCGCGGCAACGGGCCGCTGTGGCGTGCCAGCAGGCGGCGGATGATGTCCGCTTCCCGCCCTGGCCGGAACGCCACCTTGCCGGCGGTGCGCAGCAGTGCCACCCGTGCCACCACCCCGGCCCGGCGCATCAGCAGGTCGTGCATGGCGTCGTCGATGCCGTCGATCTCGACCCGCAGGCTGGCCAGCGTATCGGGCATCGTCTCGACGGCGGGCGTCATCTGGTCGGCGGATGGTGTGCTGGGTGTCACGCGCGCAACTCCTGGTACGCTGCCATTAGCGGATGCGTGCTGTTGTGCAAAGCATCGGCGCATTGCGCCCGCGTGCCGGCGGCGGCATATGCAACGTCCCATGGACCATGCCGCAGCCCCCGCCGAAGCCGGAGTCACGCACCAGCATGTCGTGCTCGATGACGGCCTGTTGCTGGAATGCGGCGTCACCCTGCCGCGCGTGGTGGTGGCATACCGCACCTACGGCACGCTCAACGCCTCGGCCAGCAACGCCATCCTGGTCTGCCATGCGCTGACCGGCGACCAGTATGTGGCCGACCGCCATCCGCTGACCGGACGCGGCGGCTGGTGGGAGATCGTGGTCGGACCGGGACGCCCGATCGACACCGGGCGCTACTTCGTCGTCTGCGCCAACGTGCTGGGCGGCTGCATGGGATCGACCGGACCGCGCGACCCACGCGACCAATCCGGCACGCCGTGGGGCACCGACTTCCCGCCGATCACCATCCGCGACATGGTGCGGGCGCAGAAGCGGCTGGTCGAGAGCCTCGGCATCGCCCGGCTGTTCGCCGTCATCGGCGGCTCGATGGGCGGGATGCAGGCGCTGGAATGGGCCGCGACCTTCCCCGAGGCGGTGTTCGCCTGCGTGCCGGTCGCCGCCGCCGCGTACCATTCGGCGCAGAACATCGCCTTCCACGAGGTCGGCCGCCAGGCGATCTTCGCCGATCCCGACTGGCAGGGCGGCCGCTACTGGGAGAGCGGGCGCATCCCGGCGCGCGGGCTGGCGGTGGCGCGGATGGCGGCGCACATCACCTACCTGAGCGAGGCGGCGCTGACCCGCAAGTTCGGCCGCCGGCTACAGGGGGCGTCCAGCCTGTCGCTGTTCGACGACATGTTCGAGGTGGAGAGCTACCTGCGCCACCAGGGCAGCGCGTTCGTGACCCGGTTCGACGCCAACTCCTACCTCACCATCACCCGCGCCATGGATTATTTCGACCTTGCCGCCGAGCATGACGGCGAGTTGCCGCTGGCCTTCGCCGGCACCTGCACCCGGTTCTGCATCATCAGCTTCAGCAGCGATTGGCTGTTCCCGACGCCGCAGAGCCGCACCATCGCCCGCGCGCTGAACCGCGCCGCCGCCAACGTCAGCTTCGTCGAGATCGCCAGCGACAAGGGCCACGACGCCTTCCTGCTCGACGAGCCGGATTTCCACCGCACCCTGGCCGGCTTCCTGTCCGGCTGCGCCGAGCACGCCGGGCTGACCGCCGCCCCGGTTGGAATGTCCGTCCGCACATGAGCCATGTGCAGGAGCCGGTGCGGTTCGTGGCCAAGAACATGCGCCTGGACCTCACCTTGATCGCCGGCATGATCGCGCCCGGCAGCCGGGTGCTCGACATCGGCTGCGGCGATGGCGAGTTGCTGGAGCACCTGTTCCGCACCCGTGGCTGCGACGCGCGCGGCATCGAGATCGACATGGCGGAGGTGACGCGGGCGGTGGCGCACGGCCTGCCGGTGATGCACGGCGACGCCGACAGCGACCTGTCGCAATACCCGGACGGCGCGTTCGACTACGTGGTGCTGTCGCGCACCCTACAGGCGGTGGAGCGCCCGGCCGAGGTGCTGCGGCAGATGCTGCGCATCGGCACCCGCGCGGTGGTGAGCTTCCCCAATTTTGGCCATTGGACCACGCGCTGGCAGTTGTTCTGGGGCGGGCGGATGCCGATGACCTCGGTGTGGAACCGCGCCTGGCACGAGACGCCGAACATCCATCCCTGCACCATCCGCGACTTCTTCGCGCTGTGCGCGGAGGAGGGCTACGTGGTCGAGCACTGGATGGCGGTGGACGAGGCCGGACGGCGCGGGCCGTGGCGGCGCTGGGTCGGGCTGGCCAACCTGTTCGGCGAGCAGGCACTGTTCAGCCTGCGCAAGCGTTAGCCTACGCCGCCGCCTTTGCCGTCGCCGTGATGCGCAGCGTGCTGACCACCGCGGCGACGGCGGCGAAGGCGGCGGCCAGGTACAGCGCCAGCCCGGTGCCGGACCGCGTGAAATGCGACAGCAGCACCGCCACCAGCGCCGCGCCGATCGCCTGACCCATCAGCCGCGCGGTGCCGAGCATCCCGCTGGCGCCGCCGCTGCGCGCCCTGGGTGCCGCGCCGATCAGGGTGCGGTTGTTCGGCGTCTGGAACAGGCCGAAGCCCGACCCGCACAGCGCCATCCGCCACGCCACGTCGGCCACCGCCGGGTGCGGCGGCAGTTGCGCCACCAGCACCAGCCCCGCCGCCAGCATCGCCAGCCCGCAGCCGCCGAGCAGCCCGGCCGGATAGCGTTCCACCAGGCGGCCGGAGATCGGTGCGAACAGCGCCACCGACAGCGGCCACGGCACGATCAGGAACCCGATCGCGGCCGGCGACACGCCCAGCACCATCTGCATGTGGAACGGCAGCGCCACGAAGGCGATCATCTGCGCCGCGAACGAGCATACCGAGGTGGCGACCGACAGCGCGAACACCGGGATGCGCAGCAGGTCGATCGGCAGCAGCGGGCTGGCCAGATGCAGTTGCCGCCGCGCCGCCAGGAACCCGGCGCCGATGCAGGCGGCCAGCTCGCCCGCCACCAGCGGCCAGGCGACGCGGTGCGCCACGCTGTCGATGCTGGTGATGAGGCCGACGAAGGTGACTGCGGTCAGCACGGCGCTCACGCCGTCGAAACGGTGGGTGGCGCGGTCGCTGTCGGGTAGGCTGCGGCTGCCGATGGCCAGCGCGATCAGCCCCAGCGGCACGTTGACGGTGAACAGCCAAGGCCAGCCGGCGACGCTCAGCACGGCGCTGGCGAAGGTCGGCCCGATGGTGGCGGCGGTGGCGGCGAACACGGCGTTCAGGCCGATCGCCCCGGCCAGCCTGGCGCGCGGGAAGATGTAGCGCACCAGGGCAAGGTTGACGCTCATCAGCCCCGCCGCGCCGAACCCCTGCGCCACCCGTGCCGCGGTCAGCGCGGCGAGGCTCGGCGACAGCGCGCAGGCCAGCGAGGACAGTGTGAACAGGACCAGGCCGCCGAGATAGATGCGCCGGTAGCCGTAGATCTCGCCCAGCGAGGCCAGCGGCAGCAGCGAGGCGACCACCGCGAGCTGGTAGGCGTTGACGATCCAGATCGACAGCGCCGGCGTGACGCCGAACTCACGCGCGATGGTCGGCAGCGCCACGTTGGCGACCGACCCGTCCATCACCGCCAGCGTCACCGCCAGCGCCACGGTCGCGTACGCCCAATAGCGGCGCGGGGTCGGCAGGCCATCGGGGTAGATCATCGCGGGTATTCCATCGTCTTTCATGACGGTAAAACTGCTCTGGCGTCCCACCCGCCGGCAAGCGTGGGAGGCGTCACGATGGCGGTGGCGCGTCTCGTGGGCCATGTGCGCACGCCGCGCCGAACACCGTCGCAACGTTCGGGCTGCGCGGCCCGCCTGCCGCCGGCTAGACCCATCCCATAGGGAGCGAGCACGATGAACCAGCGGATGACAGGCGGCGACTGGGCGGTGCTGGGTGCATTGTCGGTGCTGTGGGGCGGCTCGTTCCTGTTCTACCGGGTGCTGGCGGCGGCACTGCCGGTGCTCGTCACCGTCACCGGCCGGGTGGTGATCGCGGCGCTGGCGCTGGCGGGGTTCCTGGTCCTGCGCGGCGTGTCGCTGCTTCTGCCTGTCCGGCTGTGGGGGCAGTTCCTGTTGCTGGCACTGCTCAACAACGTGGTCCCGTTCCTCTGCTTCGCCTGGGCGGAGACGCGGGTGACCAGCGGCACGGCGGCGATCCTGAACGCGGTGACGCCGATCTGCACCATGCTGGTGACATGCCTGGTGCTGCGGACCGAGACCCTGACCGGCGCGCGCGTTGTCGGCATCGGCTGCGGCGTGGCCGGCGTCGTGGTGCTGGTCGGGCCGGCGGCGCTGCTGGGCCAGGACCTGTGGGGACAGCTCGCCTGCCTGCTGGCCACGGTCAGCTACGGCTTCGGCACGCCATACGGCCGCCGCATCGTCGGGGTTTCGGCGCCGCAACTGGCGTTCGGCCAACTGGCCGCATCCAGCGCCATGCTGCTGCCGGTCGCCATGGTGGCGACGCCGCCGTGGCTGCTGCCGATGCCGAGTCTCGTCACCTGGGCGGCCCTGCTCGGCCTGGCCGTGCTCAGCACCTCGCTCGCCTACCTGCTGTTCTTCCGCCTGCTGCTGCGCGCCGGTGCGACCAACCTCACGCTGGTCACGTTCATGATCCCGGTCAGCGCCCTGTTCCTTGGCGCGGTCTTGCTGCATGAGCCGGTGACGCCGCCCGCGCTGGCGGGCATGGCGCTGATCGCCTGCGGGCTGGCGGCGATCGACGGGCGGGTGTTCCGCCTTGTCCGGCGGAGGCACGCGCGGCCTTGAGGGTCCATCTCCAGCCCTCGACATAACTCGCGCGTGAGGTGAACATGGTGCGAGTTCGCCATAACGGCGCAATCAGGGGAATTGAACGTGACAGTGGCACCGATACGCACGAACCGGCTGAGCCATAACGCCCTGGGATTGCCACAGATCGTAGCATCCACGCTGGCCAACATCGCGCCGGCGGTGAGCTTCTATTTCGGCTTCAACGTCATTGTCGCCGGAGCCGGCGTCGGTGCCCCTCTCACCATCATCATTGCGATGGTGTCGATCCTCTTCCTGAGCAATACGTTGGCAGAATTTACGAAGTTTCAGCCCAGCGCTGGCTCTTTCGTCACCTTCATCGGAATGGCCTTTGGCCCGATCGCGGGTGCGGCCGCCTCGCTGTTCGCCGTGGTCGGCTATGCGATCGCAGCCGCCGCCATTGTGGCCATCGCTGGCGGCTGGGCGCATGACACTATCAAGCTCTTTCTCGGTTTCGACGTGCCCTGGCAGTTGCTCGCC
>JAYTQW010000219.1:0-8559 GCA_043746535.1 Rhodospirillales bacterium | reverse complement strand
CCGGAGGCCCCGGTGGTGGTGTGGCCGTTCATGTTCGAGTTCTTCGGCACCGCCGCCCGCTTCGCGCAACGCCGCGATTTCTGCTTCCTCGGCGGCTACCGGCATGGCCCCAATGTCGACGCGGTGGCGTATTTCGTGGCCGAGATCCTGCCGGTCATCCGCCGCACCCTGCCGGATGCCCGCTTCATCATCGCCGGCGCCAATCCGGGGCCGGACGTGCTGGCGCTGGCCGGGCCGAACGTGGTGGTCACCGGCATGATCGACGACCTGCGCGACGTGTTCGACCGCGTGCGGGTGTTCGCCTGCTGCCTGCGCATCGGCGCCGGTACCAAGGGCAAGGTGTCGACCGCCATGGCGTACGGCCTGCCGGTGGTCTCCACCGCCTGCGGGGCGGAGGGCATGGACATGGTGGAGGGCGAGGAGGTGTTGATCGCCGACGACCCCGAAGCCTTCGCCGCCGCCTGCGTGCGGGCGCATGAGGACGCGGCGCTGTGGGAGCGCCTGTCGCAGGCCGGGCAGCGCCTGGTGCGGGAGAAGCACTCGCTGGACATGGGCCGCCGGGTGCTGGCGGCGGCGATCGAGACGGCATTCACGCATCGTCTTGGGCTGGACGGCTCGCCCTCTCCACCGGCAACGGCGGAATGACCGTCAGGCCGAGATCGGCCAGCATCCGCCGGTAGAGTTCGCTGGCCGCCTGCGGCGAGTACAGTGCCTCCACCCGCTCCTGCCCGCGCCGCGACAACGCTCCCCAGGACGGCGCATCGTCGTGCAGCCGCAGGATCTCGCGCGCCAGCGCCGCCGCGTCGGCGCCGACCGCGATGCCGTCGCCCGGCGCCAGCCCGGTGCCCTCGAACGCCATCGGGGTGCCGACCACCGGCACGCCGTAGGCGAGGCTGGTGGCGACCTTGCCCTTGAAGCCGGCGCCGAACCGCAGCGGCGCCACCGACAGCCGTACCGAGGCGAACAGCGGCGCCACGTCCTCCACCCAGCCATGCAGCACGATGCCGGGCGCGGCCAGCGCCTGCAACGCCAGCGAGGCGTTGGCGCCGACCACATGCAGCACGATGTCGGGCCTGCCTGCCCGCACCAGGGGGGCCACCGCCTCCGCGTACCAGGTCACCGCGTCGGCGTTGGGCGGATGGTTGAAGTTGCCGATGAACAGCACGCCGTGGCGCCCGGCGAACCCCGGCACGTCCGCCACCGTCCGGGTGATCCAGCGCAGCAGGTACAGCCGTTCCGCGTCGGTCTCGCGGCGCAACAGGTCCAGCTCGTAGTCGCTGACCACCAGGCTGGCATCGGCGCCGGCGACGCAGGCCAGCTCCTGCGCGCGGGTCTGCGCGCCGGCGGCGTCGTCGCCGCGCCCGGCCAGCGCCGCCGCGCGCGCCTCACGCAGGAAATGCAGGTCGGCGGGCGAGAACACCAGCTTCGCCCGCGCCGCCCACTCGCGCACCTGTGGCGCGATCACCGCCGCGTTGTGGTGACGGTAGATGTGCACGAGGTCGAGTTGCTCGCCGTGTTCGCGCAGGTAGTCGCCCACCGACAGGGTGTGCGGCGGCTGCAACACCTCGATCCCAGCCCGCTCCAGGCGTTGCCGGGCGCCGCGCGGGGTGGGCGCGTCGCGGGCGGCGATGAAGGTCACGCGCCAGCCGAGTTCGCACAGCACCACCATCTGCTCGAACGCGGCGATGGAGCCGGCATCCTGGTCCGGGCGCGGGATGTCGTCCTCCACCACCAGCGCATGGCCCGCGTAGTCGGCGGCGGTGGCCCGCATCGGCGGCTGCCCGGCCTGGTCGAGCGCCCGCAGCACCGCCAGCCGCAGCCGCCGCGCGTCCTCGCCGGGGCCTTCCACCTCCGGGCTGGCCGCGTCGGCGTCGCTGCCGCCCCACGCCAGGCTGGCGGCGGGTTGCAGCAACAGCCGCCCGCCCTGCGCGCGCAGGCGCAGCGACAGTTCCACCACGGCGTGCGGCAGGCTGTGGAAGGCATGGTCGAGGCCGCCGGCCGCCAGTAGGCGGGCGCGGTCGATCACGCAGGCCATGGCCGAGGCGGCGTCGAGGCGGCGGCGGGCGCGCAGCTCCGGCAACTCCGCATCGGCGAACTGGGCGATGTCCCGCAGGCTGCCGGCGCGTCCCAGCGCCAGGCCGGCGTGTTGCAGCAGCCCGTCGCCGCGCACCAGCACGGCACTCGCCAGCGCCGCGCGCGGGTCGTGCGTCAGGGTCTCGATCAGGCCATCGAGCCAGCCCTCGGCCGCCAGCGCGTGGGGCGACAGCATCGCCACCAGGGGTCCCGCGAACTGGCGGATGGCGGCGTCCATCGCCTGCGCCATGGTGGCCGGGCCGGCGACGCGCACATAGCGCAGCCCGCCCACCAGATTTGGCAGCAACGCCGCGCGCGGGTCGGCGCCGGCGTCGTCGAACAGCGCGATCTCGGCCAGCCGGTCGCTGCCGCTGTCGGCCAGGGCGGCAAGGCAACGGTGCAGCGCCTCGATCGGCGCGGAGGCGGGAATGCATACCAGCACCAGGGCCGAGGCCGGGCGCGCGAGGTCGAATGCCGGCAGCCGCGCCGCGATGTCGTCCAGCACCGCCGCCAGCGACGCGCCGGGCTGCTCCTGACGGCCATCGGCGAGGCTCTGGAAGAACCCGGCGACGCGCCCGAACAGCGCGCGGGCGGCCTGTTCGTCGGCGGCGGGCTGGCCTTGGGCATTGCGGGCGGCATTGGCCAACTGGCCGCGCAGCAGGCGGACCTGGCGTTCGAGGTCGAGGATGCGCTGCTCGGTTTCCGCCAGCCGGCCAAGCCGCATCACCACCGGCTCGCCGATGGCGGCCTGGCTTGCCGCCTCACGCGCGGTGATCCGCAGCGTGCCGCGTTCGGCCAGCACGTCGTAGGGCAGGGCGAAGGCGAACCCGTGCGCGCCGTCGCTGATGCCGGCCAGTTGCAGGTCGGCGCGGAAGCCGGCGGCCAGGGTGCGGCCGACCACGCCGCCGCCGACCAGTATCTCCACCTCCAGCCGCCGCCCCGGCGCCTGCGGCTGCCAGCACCAGCCCGACACCCAGCCGTCGCGCGTCACCCGGTCGAGGTTGCCGCCGATCTCGGCCAGCGGCGTCGCCGCCACCGCCACGCTCTCGGGCACCATCGGCAGGTCGGGCCAGGTGAGTGCGATCGGGGCGCCGATCCGCTGGCCGCTGCCGGTGTCGACCAGTGCCGCCAGCACGCGCGCGCCCGGTCGCATCGCCTCCCTCGGCAGGCGGCCGGAGAAGGCGTGGCGGCCGTCGCCGAACCCAGCCTCGGCCAGGTCCTGGCGCGCAAGGTCGGCGGTCAGGCGCAACACCGGCAGACCATCCAGCGTGATCGCGATGTCGCGGCGCTGTCCTGGCGTGTCCGGCGACCAGCACCAGCCGTCCACCGCGCCGTCCAGGCCAACCCGGTCCAGGCTGCCGCGCAGTTCCAGCGCCAGCGTGCCCGGCTCCGGCTGTGGCTCCGGCTGTGGCGCGACGGCGCGGGGTCGGCGGATGGGCTTTGCCTTTGGCGGCATGGGCGGGGCCTCTCCAGTGCTGGGCGCCACCCTTTATGAAACCGAAACCCGGTCCCGCACCAGCAGAGCCGTCACGAACCCGTGCAGGTCGGTGCCGTCACCGCCGGTGAAGACGTGCCCCTCCATGCCGGCGGCGGCGGCGGCGGCGCGGTCGCTGTCGTGGTCGCCGACCATCACGCAGCGCGACGGGTCCAGCCCCCAGGCGCGCGCCAGGTCGAGCAACATGCCGGGTCCCGGCTTGCGCCAGTCGTCGGCGCGGCGGTAGGCGGCGAGCGGGGCCTCGGGATGATTGGGGCAGAAGCGCCAGTCGTCGAACGTGCCGCCCGCCGCCAGCGCCGCGTCCTCGATCCAGCGTTGCAGCGCGGCGAGGTCGGCCTCGGTGTAGTAGCCACGGGCGATGCCGGACTGGTTGGTGGCGATGAACACATGCCAGCCCCGGGCGCTCGCCGCCGCCACCGCCGCCAGCGCGCCCGGCATCCAGTCGAAGCGGTCGCGGCTGCCGACATGGCCGTGATCGACGTTCAGCAGGCCGTCGCGGTCGAGGATCAGCGCCCGGCGATGCAGCCGCGCCGGCAGCGTGGCCTGGGCGCGGGCCAGGTCCGCCGGCACGCCGATGTCGATGAACCAGCCCTCGGCGGATGTCCCGCGCAGCGTCCCGGCAGTGGCCAAGGCGGGCAGGATGTCGCCCTCCAGCGAGCAGGTCGGCAGCAGCGTGGGGAGCAGGGCATCGCGCGCGGCCACATACACCCCGGCGTTTGTCACCGCCGGGCCGGGCGGGGCCTGCTGGTGGAAAGCCGTTTGGTGGAAAGCCTGCACGCGGTCGCCGTCCAGCGTCACCGTGCCGGCGCGGCCGACCTCCGGCGTGCGCCGTAGCCACAGCCGCATGGCGACGTCGGCGGGATCGCGGGCGGCGTCGGCGAGCAGTCCGGCCAGGTTGGAGTCGAACAGCGAGTCGCCGTTGCACAGCAGGAAACGCGGCTCCAGCAGGCCGCGCGCATGCCATAGCGCGCCGCCGGTGCCCGATCCCGCCGGTTCCTCGGCGATGACGACCTGCATCGGCCGTGGCAGGGTCCGCAGCAGCGCGGGCAGGCTGGCGCGCAGGTCGTCGGCGCGGTAGCCGGCCAGCAGCAATGCCCGCCGCACGCCGAAGCGTTGCAGCTCACGCAGCAGCCAGGCCAGGAACGGGCGGTCGCCGACGGGCATCAACGGCTTCGGCAGGGCGGCGGTCAGCGCGCCGAGGCGGCTGCCGAGACCCCCCACCAGGATGGCCGCCTGCTCCAGCCGGGGGGTGCGCGATGTGGCGTTTGGATCACGCATCGAAAGGGTCCGGGGCATTTCTGCCAAACTCGCGTATCCAGTGCGGAAAACCAATGGCCGTAACTTGCGTTGCTACGACGGTGCCGCAATGAAATGGCGCTGAGCCGCCCTACCATCGCGCCGGCGCCCCCCGGCCTTCAACAGGAGCTATCCATGTCCGCCACCTTTCGTATGATCGCCGCCGCCGCCATGCTGCTGACCGCCGCCGCCACGCTGTCGGCCTGCAACACCACGGCGGGCGCCGGCAAGGACATCGCCGGCGCCGGCAACGCGGTGAGCAACGGCGCCGATCAGGTCAAGCAGGGCCTTTGATGCCGATGGCCGGCGGGGGTTCGCCCGCGCCGGCCTGAGCGGGCTTGCCAGCCTGGGCGAGCCTGCCGGCCCGCCACGCTGCCCGCGCGGCGGCGAGGCGGCTACCGGCGCGGCCATAGGCCAGACGCAGCAGGGCCGCCACCAGCGCCTCCGCATTGGCTGCAAGGGGGCGCAGGTGGAGCGCCGACGGGTGGGCGCGCACGATGCGGGCCTGCACGCGGGTCATCTCCAGTAGCCCCTCCGCGCCCCGCGTCACGCCGAAACCGCTGTCGCCGCCGCCGCCGAACGGCAGCCGCGGATCGGCGGTCGGCACCACCATGTCGTTCACCACCACGCATCCGGCGCGAAGCTGGCGGGCGCACGCCGTCGCCGCCGTTGCGGGTCCGAACACCACCGCGCCCAGGGCATACGTCCCGGCATTGGCGGCGGCGACCGCGCCCGCCGCATCCTCGACCACCAGCAGCGCCGCCAGCGGCAGGAACAGGTCGGCGGCGACCCATGCCTCGGTCCCGTCCGCCTCGACCACCAGCGGCGGCATCTCGGCGGCGCTGGCCGGATGGCGGCCGAGCACGCGGCCGGAGGCGGCGGCCAGGATCGCCCGCGCCGCCGGCAGCAGCGCAGGGTCGACCGGGAGCGCCGGGCACGCGTCGAGCAGGGCCGCCAGCCGGGCGACGAAGGCGTGCTCGACGGCGCGCGCGACGATGATGCGGCGCGGGGCGATGCAGGTGCGGCCGGCGTTGAAGCGCAGGCCGAACAGCGCAGCCTGCGCCGCCACCTCGATGTCGGCGCCCGCAAGCACCAGCATGGCGTCGCGTCCGGACAGCTCCATCGTAGCGGGCACCAGACGAGGGGCCAGGTCGGCCAGCACGCGCCGCCCGGTCTCGGCGCCGCCGGTCAGCACCACGCGGTCCACTCCGGCGGCGATCGCGGCACTCGCGGCGGCGGCGCTGTCGCCCAGCACGGTGCAGCAGCCGGGCGGCAGCCCCGCCTCCGTCAGCCAGCGCGCCAGCAGCAGCAGCGGTGCCGCGCAGCCGGGAGCCGGTTTCAGTTGCACGACATTGCCCGCCACGAGCGCCTGCAACGCCTGGATGCCCGGCAGCAGCAGCGGGTAGTTGGCGGGACCGATCACCAGCACCCGGCCGAACGGGATGCGCCGGACCGAAAGGCTGGTGCCGACCAGCCAGAGCGGGCGGCCAAGCCGGTCGGGCCGGCGTTCCGCCAGGATGCGGGCGGCGCGGCGTTCGAGGAAGCGGCAGGCGGCCAGCAGCGGCAGCACCTCCGCCACCATGATGTCGGCCGCACTCATGCCCGGGCGCGCGGCGGTGGCGGCGAGGGCCGGCGCCTCGGCGGCGATGCGGTGGCGCAGGGCACGGATCGGCGCGAGACGCGCCGCCACCGGCAGCGCCGCCCAAGATTGCCCAGGCGTGGGGGCTTGCCCAGGCGTGGGAGCGGCTTGCGAGGGCGTCACGGGGTCTGGACCCGGCCCCGCCAAAGCGGCACCCGTCCGCGCGGCGCCAGCAGGCTGCGCCATTGCAGCGCCAGCATCGCCGTGATCGCCAGCGGGGTCAGCGGCACCGCCAGCAGATTCTGGCGAAACCGGACCGCCAGGGCGATGCGCGCGGCGGCCTGTAGCCCCAGGCTTGCCAGCAGCGCCACATCCGCCCAGCGCGGCGCCGAAAGGAACGGCAGCAGCGCGGCCAGCACCCAGCCCAGCACGAAGCCGCCGCCAAGCAGCAGCGTCCACACCGGCAGCGCCGCCGGCTTCGCCAGCCCCTCGCGCGCGTTCTTGGAGAAACCGCGCCAGGTGGCCGCGAAGCCCTCGTACATGCGGCAGGTCGCGAGGCCGGTCACGTCCACCAGCCCGGTCATGTGCCCCGCCTGCCGGAAGGCGCGGGGCAGGGTCACGCCATCGTGCCAACTGGCCCGCACCGCACCATGGCCGCCGAGGGCACGGTAGGCCTGCGCATCGGCCATCATGATCTGGCCGCAACCGGCACCCAGCCCCACGTCCGGGCGCGAGCGCATCAGGGCGACCGGCAGGTAGCCGAGCAGCAGCACATGGATCAGCGGGATCAACAGCAGCTCGCCAAAGCTGCCCGTTCGCTCGCGCGGGAAACCCGACACCAGGCCCAGCGCCCGTGCCCGCAGCTCGGTGGCGAGCGTCGCGGCGGCGGCGGCGGCGAGGCGCACGTCGGCGTCGATGAAGAGCAGGATGCCGTGGCGCGCGTGGGCGCTGCCGGCGAAGCACGCATGCGGCTTGCCCGACCAGCCGGGCGGCAGCGGTGGCGGGCTGACCAGGCGCACGCGCGGGTCGATGGCGATGCGCTCGGCCACCAGTCGCGGCGTGGCATCGCGCGACTGGTCGTCGACCACGATGATATCGAGCGTCACGTCGCCCTGCGCCCGAACCGCGTCCAGGCAGGCGCCGATGTTGGCCGCCTCGTCGCGTGCCGGGATGATGACGGAGATCGACAGGCCGGGGGCGAGGGCGAGGCGGGAAGGACGGAACACGGCGAGGTTCCACAGCGTCATCGCCGCCGGCAGCAGCGCGAGTGCGGAGGCCAGCAACACCAGCGCCGTCACCGGATCGGCTCGCGCGCAACTTCGGCTGGGCTGTCCTCGTGCCGCAGCCGCGCCCGCTCGCCGGAGCGCCACGCACGCAGCCGCCGCCACAAATCGTAGATGCCGCCGACGCCGCCGCTGCCGCGCGCCACCAGTTCGAACCGGCGCGGGTCGCGGGTGGCGCTGGCGGCGGCGAGCGCGTCCATTGTGTCCGTCAGGGCGGCCTCCAGCACGGCGCCCCACTCGGCCACGGAGCGTTCGCCGCCGCCGGTGATCGGCGGGCCGAACCGCACCAGCGCCTCCGGCCGGCGCTCGTTCCAGAACCCGTACTCCACCGCCATCGGCACCAGCACCGCGCCGGGGTTGCGCCGGGCCAAGTGGGCGATGCCGGGCCGCAGCCGCACCGGGCGGGTGCGGGAGTCGGTGAAATGCCCCTCTGCCGTCACCCACAGCGCCGCGCGCGGGTCGGACAGCACGCGGGCGCTGACCGCCAGGAAGCGCGCGGCGCCACGCGGGTTGTCCAGTTGGATGCCGAACGCGCCCATGCGGCGGAGCAGGCCGTACTTGCCGAGCGCCTCCGCCTCCATCGGGCCGAAGCCGATCCGCCCGCGCAGCCGCGTGTTCGACAGCAGGATGAACAGCGCCGGGTCCCACCACGACGGGTGGTTGGTGAACAGGATCACCGGACGCCCCGCCGGCAGCAACGGCGGGCCGGCCAGGTCGATCCGCACCGCGTCGAAGTTGCGCCAGAAATACCAGCGCAGGTACCAGCCGAACAGCCAGAACAGGAACGGCGACCGCTCCCGCAGCGGGTCCGGCTCAGGCGTGGGCAACGGCCG
>JAYTQW010000218.1:0-4350 GCA_043746535.1 Rhodospirillales bacterium | reverse complement strand
CCGCGCCGGACCCGACGTGGTCTATCTCCGCCTCGTGCGCGACCACGCGCAGGAACGGCAGGAGACCACCATGTTCGCCGAAATGACGCCCGGCGACGCGCTGCGGCTGATCCGCGATTTGCAAGAGTGCGTCACCATCTCCTTACAGGCGCGCGACTTCATCTGAATAGCGGCAGGCCATGGGCTTTGCCCCTGGACCCCAGCAAAGGCTGAGCCTTTGCAATCCACTTGTCTTGAGAAATGGGGTTTGGGGGCTGCGGCCCCAATGGGTCGAGGGCGACGCCCTCGCCTGCCTTCCCCCGCAGCCCTCTGAACATCGCGCGACGGCGGCAACCGGAATAGCCAAGGCGGGTTGAGCGGGCGGACCGCAAGGAGCGCCGCCATGACCGACCTCACCCGCCGCCACGTGTTCGGCGCCACCGCCGTGGGCCTCGCCGGCATGGGCCTGGCCACCCGCGCGATGGCGGCCGGCGAGCAGCAGCCGGTCGACCTTCTGGGCGATGTGCAACGCGGCGAGGTCAGCCTGCCGCCGCTGATGGCGGCGACCGAGGCAGAGGGCCAAGTCGTCAACGTCGATCCGCGAGCACGGCGCCTGGGTGTGGCCGTGGTCGGGCTGGGCCATCTCTCGCTGACCCAGATCATCCCCGGCTTTGGGCAGGCGCGGCACGTCCGGCTGGCGGCGCTAGTCAGCGGCGAGGCGGCCAAGGCCCGCGCGGTCGCCGCCCAGCACGGCGTGCCGGAGAAGAACCTGTACGACTACGACAGCTTTGACCGGCTGCGCGACAACCCGGATGTGGATATCGTCTATGTCGTGCTGCCGAACGCCATGCACGCCGAGTTCACCGCGCGCGCCGCCGCCGCCGGCAAGCATGTGCTGTGCGAGAAGCCGATGGCAACCTCGGTCGCCGACGCGCAGCGCATGGTGGACGCCTGCCGGCAGGCGCAACGCAAGCTGATGATCGCCTACCGCTGCCAGTATGTGGCGCCGCACCAGGCGGCGATTGCCATGGCGCGCGGGCGCGAACTCGGTCCGATGCGGCTGATCGAGGCGGTGAATGGCCAGAACAACGCCAACAACGGCCAGTGGCGGCACATCCGCGCCATGTCTGGCGGCGGTTCGCTGCCCGATGTCGGGCTGTACTGCCTGAATGCCGCGCGCTACCTGACCGGCGAGGAGCCGGTCGAGGTGACCGGGCGCCTGACCCAGCCCGCCGACGACCCGCGCTTTCGCGAGGTAGAGGACATCTGCGCCTTCACCATGCGCTTCCCGTCCGGCGTGCTGGCCAGTTGCAGCTCCGGCTACAGCTTCCACGAGAACCGGCAGTTGCGGGTGATGGCCGAGCAGGGCTGGTTCGGCCTCGACCCGGCGTTCAGCTACGACAACCTGCGGCTACAGATCGGCCGTCGCGCCGGCATGGCGAGCGGTGTCGAGACGCGCGAGTTCGTGTCGCACAACCAGTTCGCGCTGGAGATGGACCATTTCGCCACCTGCATCCGCCAGAACCTGGTGCCGCGCACGCCGGGTGAGGAGGGGTTGCAGGACCAGCGCATCATCGAGGCGATCTATGCGGCGGCGGCAGGCGGCGGGCCGGTGCGGCTGGCGGCGAGCGACCGGCTGGACAGCACGCGCGGGCCGATGCTGGCGGAGGCGATGGGCGGATAGGCGGCCCGTCCCGCCAGTGCCGTTCACGCGCCGGAGGTGAATTTCAGCCCGATGACGCAGGCCACGATGCCGGCGATCATCGCCACACGGACCACGCTGGCCGGCTCGCCGAACCAGATCATGCCGATGGCCACCGTGCCGATGGCGCCGATCCCGGTCCAGACCGCGTAGGCGGTGCCCATCGGGATCGACCGCTGCGCCAGCCCGAGAAACAGCATGCTGAGGCACACGCAGACCAGAAAACCCGCCGTCGCCGGCAGGTTGCGGAAGCGGTCGACGCCCCGCAGGGTGGTGGTGAACCCGACCTCGAACGCGCCGCCGAGCATGAGGTAAATCCAGCCCATCAGGGCATGGACGCCAGCAGCTCGCCGCTTTGCACGAAGCCGACGCCGGCCGCCGCCATGCCCGCCCGCGCGGCGGTCATGGTGTCGCTTGCGTCCGGCAACGGCAGGCCGATGCCTCGGCAGGCATCCTCGACCACCACCACCTCATAGCCCAGCCGCCGCGCGTCATGGGCCGACCAGGCGACGCAGAAATCGGTGGCCAGTCCGGCCAGGAACAGCCGCCGGAAGCCGCGTGCGCGGAGCCAAGCATCCAGCCCGGTCGGCGTCGCATGATCGTTCTCGAAGAACGCCGAATAGCTGTCGAGCGACGGGTTGAACCCCTTGCGCACGATCACCTCGACCCGCGCGGTGTCCAACGCCGGGTGCAACGCCGCACCCGGCGTGTTCTGGATGGCGTGGTCGGGCCACAGCGTCTGCGCGCCGTACGGCAACGCGATCTGCGAGTACGGCGCTGCGCCATGCGTACTGGCAAACGAGACGTGGCCGGGCGGATGCCAGTCCTGGGTGGCGAAGGCATGCAGCAGAGAGCCGGCCAGCAGCCGGGCGATCACCGGCAGCACGGCATCGCCGTCCGCCACGGCCAACTCGCCGCCCGGCATGAAGGTCGGCTGCACGTCGATCAGGCCGAGTATGTCCGTCGCCCGGTCAAGGCGCATTGGCTCAAGGCGCATCGGCGGCGTCCTTGGCGCGGCGCCCGGTCGGCAGCGGCGGGGCGTGGAGCTTGTCGGGGAAGCGGCACCACGCGCGCGCCACGCAGCGCCAGCACTCCGGCACGCGCGCCTTGCAGGTATAGCGGCCGTGCAGGATCAGCCAATGGTGCGCCGGGCGCAGCAACTCGGGCGGCACCCGCGCCACCAGTCCATCCTCGACCTCGCGCACGTTGCGGCCAAGTGCCATCCCGGTGCGGTTGCCGAGCCGGAAGATATGCGTGTCGACGGCCATGGTCGCCTCGCCGAACGCCACGTTCAGCACCACGTTGGCGGTCTTGCGGCCGACCCCCGGCAGTGCCTCCAGCGCCGCGCGGTCGCCCGGCACCGCGCCGTCGTGCCGCTCCAGCAGCATCTGCGACAGTGCCACCACGTTGCGCGCCTTGGCCTGCCACAGGCCGATGCTGCGGATGTGCCGCGCCACCCCGTCCACGCCGAGCGCCACCATCGCCGCCGGATCGGGGGCGGCCGCGAACAGGCCGACGCCGGCGCGGTTCACCGACACGTCGGTCGCCTGCGCCGACAGCACCACCGCCACCAGCAGCGTGAACGCGGTGGTGTAGGTGAGGTCGGTCTCCGGCGTGGGATTGGCCTGCGCCAGCGCCTCGACAAAGCCGCGCACCTGCGCGCGGGTCATCGGCGGCGTGCGGCGAGATTTGGGGGGAGCGGTCACGGCCATGGCCTATGGTTGTGCGATAAAGCCGCGCTGACAAGGGACCGCCCCTGGCGGAGATGCCGCGCGTCCCATATCGAGAGCATGGACGCAGCGGTCGAAAATCCGGTTTTCGAGGCGGTGATCGTGCCGCATCGCAGCCTGTCGCGCCGTGGCCTGCGCCTGTTGCTGGCCGCCATCTTCACGCTATGCGCCATCAACGCCGCCGTCTTCATCCATATGGGCGCATGGCCGGTCGGCGGCTTCACCGGCATCGAGCTGCTGCTGGCCGCGCTGCTGCTGCGCATCAACGCGCATGGGGCACGCGCCAGCGAGGTGGTGGTGCTGTCCGGCGCCGGCTTGCGCATCATCCGCACCGACCCCAAGGGCGTGCGCCACGAGCGGCTGTTGCCGGCCGGCTGGCTGTCGATGACGCTGGAGGACCGCCCCGGCCGGGTGTCGCGCCTGACGCTGCACGCGCACGGGCAGCGCGAGGAGATCGGCGCCGCGCTGGGCGAGGACGAGAAGCGCGACCTGGCGACGGCGCTCCACGATGCGCTGCACCGTTGGCGCAACCCGGTGTTCGACAACCCGCAACTGCGGGCGGCCCAGGACTGAAGCGGCGGAGCCTGGAGCATCATCCGACCGAACGGGATCACCCGTCGGATGACGATGTCCGCTAAGACAAAGTCTCAGTGTCGGTCCAAGATCATCTTGAGTCCTGGGAATCATTTATAATTCCATAGTGGCTGCCCCGATCCGCAGGAGCCGCCCGATGTGGACTGTTGTGCCCCATGCCACTGCCAGTGAGAACCGTGCCCGCCACGACTGCGGCAAGCTGCGCTACCCGAGCGACCTGACCGATGACGAGTGGGCGCTGGCCAGGGCAGAGGTTCCGCGCGCCAGGCGAGGCGGCAACAAGCGCGCGGTTGACGTGCGCGAGGCGATGAGCGGCCTGATGCATGTGCTGAGCACGGGCTGCCA
>JAYTQW010000217.1:0-7949 GCA_043746535.1 Rhodospirillales bacterium | reverse complement strand
TGGGCATCATCCTGGTGTGGATCTACTACTCCAGCCAGATCTTCCTGTTCGGCGCCGAGTTCACCCGCGCCTATGCCGAGCGAGCCGGCAGCCGCTCCGGCAACCCGCTCGACCTGCCCGGCCATGCGGGCGAGATCGAGCGGATGAAGGCGAAGCTGGCGAAAGCGCCGAGGCAGACGGCACGCAAAACCTGATCCACGCCCGCGCATTGCGCGACCGGCATTCGAGTGGCAGCGTCAGGGGCGGTTCGGAGGAGTGCGACGCCATGGCGGTCAACAAAATTCAGCCGGACGCGGCGGCGGCGCTGGCCGGGGTGTTGCGGGACGGCATGACCATCATGTCGGGTGGCTTCGGCCTGTGCGGCATCCCGTCCGCGTTGATCGAGGCGATCCGCGATTCCGGCGTGCGCGACCTCACCGTCATCTCCAACAACGCCGGCGTGGACGACGCAGGCCTGGGCCTGCTGCTGCAAACCCGGCAGATCCGTAAGATGATCAGCTCCTACGTCGGCGAGAACGCCACCTTCGCCCGGCAATACCTGGCCGGTGAGCTGGAGATCGAGTTCAACCCGCAGGGCACGCTGGCCGAACGCATCCGCTCCGGCGGCGCCGGCATCCCGGCCTTCTTCACCCGCACCGGCGTCGGCACCCAGATCGCCGAGGGCAAGGAGACGCGCGCGTTCGCAGGCCACGAGTACGTCATGGAGCGGACGCTGTGGGCCGACCTCGCCATCATCCACGCCTGGAAGGGCGATCCCGAGGGCAACCTCGTCTATCGCAAGACGGCGCGGAACTTCAACCCGATCATGGCCACCGCCGCCGACGTGACGGTGGCGGAGGTGGAGCATCTGGCGCGGCCAGGCGAGTTGGACCCCGACCACGTCGTGACGCCGGGCATCTTCGTCACCCGCCTGCTGCATGTGCCCGACAGCGGCAAGCGCATCGAGCAGCGCACGGTGCGCAAGCGGCCGCAACCCGCCACGCCGCCCCCCGCCACGCCGTCCCCCACCGCGCCGCCACAGGGAGCCTGAGCCATGGCCTGGACCCGCGACCAGATGGCGGCCCGCGCCGCGCGTGAGCTGCGCGACGGCTTCTATGTCAACCTCGGCATCGGCATCCCGACCCTGGTTGCCAACCACATCCCGCCCGGCATCGACATCCAGTTGCAGAGCGAGAACGGGATGCTCGGCATGGGGCCGTTCCCGTGGGAGGGCGAGGAGGACGCCGACCTCATCAACGCCGGCAAGCAGACCGTGACCAGCCTGCCCACCACCAGCTTCTTCGACAGCGCCGCCAGCTTCGGCATGATCCGTGGCGGCCACATCGCGCTGTCGATCCTGGGCGCCTTGCAGGTGGCCGAGAACGGCGACCTGGCCAACTGGATGATCCCCGGCAAGATGGTCAAGGGCATGGGCGGGGCGATGGACCTGGTCGCCGGCGTGCCGCGCGTGGTGGTGCTGATGGAGCACACCGCCGCCGGCCGCCCCAAGCTGCGGCACCGCTGCGACCTGCCGCTGACCGGGGCCGGCGTGGTCGACCTGGTCATCACCGACCTGGGTGTGTTCGACGTGACGCCGGACGGGCTGGTGCTGGTGGACCTGGCGCCGGATGTGACGGTCGACGAGATCCGCGCCAGGACCGAGGCGGCGTTCACCGTTCATCCAGACCTGGCTGATATGGTATCGGGGGCTGCACAACCGCTCGCGCCGCCATAGATAAAAGGCATGATCACCCTCCTGACCATCCTCGCCGTCATCTCCATGCTGGCAACCCTGGGGGTGCTGTTCGCCGGCATGCTCGGGCTGGCGCGCGGCGGCGGCAATCCTGGCCGCTCCAACGCGCTGATGCGATGGCGGGTGATGTTGCAGGGCATCACCATCGTCCTGTTCATCTCGCTGATGTACCTGATACAAAGGTAGCTGCGGGAAGCCGGGGAGCGAGGCCGTGTCGGAGCTGAGTCCTGACCGTCTGAACTTCGACGAACTGATTGCCCGGATCGAGCGGCAACAGGCCGAGACGCGCGAATTTGTCGCCGAACAGCACAGGTTGGCGGCCGAGGCTGGCAGGCCGACCCGTGACCGCTGGCTGGCGCCGGTCATCGCCCTCGCCTTCATCGTCGCCGCCTGTGGCGCCAGGCTGGCCGCCTATGGCAGCCTGACGCACCTGTTCGGGCGCGGCTGACCCGTTTGACAGGCCGTGGGCCGCAGACCTAGTTTCTGCCGCTTCCATGCAAGCGTGAACAGGCCAGTCCGGTCCCGCCGGCCCATCCGGGCGCAGGCTTCGCCGGTGGTCCAGACAGGTGCCAGGTCGGTTATGAAGATCATTGTCCCGGTGAAGCGGGTTGTCGACTACAACGTCAAGGTGCGGGTGAAGGCCGACGGCTCCGGGGTCGAGACCCAGGGCGTCAAGATGTCGATGAACCCGTTCGACGAGATCGGCATCGAGGAGGCGGTCCGGCTCAAGGAGCGCGGCATCGCCACCGAGGTGATCGCTGTCTCGCTCGGCATCGCCGCCTGCGCCGAGACCATCCGCACCGCCCTGGCGATGGGTGCCGACCGTGGCATCCTGGTCGAGACCGACGTGGACCTGCAACCGCTGGCGGTGGCCAAGCTGTTGCGGGCGCTGGTCATGCGTGAGCAGCCGCGCCTGGTCATCCTCGGCAAGCAGGCCATCGACGACGACATGAACGCCACCGGGCAGATGCTGGCCGCCCTGCTCGGCTGGCCGCAGGGCACCTTCGCCAGCAAGCTCACCGTCGACGGCGACACGCTGATGGTCACGCGTGAGGTCGATGGCGGGCTGGAGACGCTGGCGCTCGACCTGCCGGCCATCGTCACCACCGACCTGCGGCTGAACGAGCCGCGCTACGCCAGCCTTCCCAACATCATGAAGGCGCGCAAGAAGCCGATCGAGACACTGAAGCCGGCCGACCTCGGCATCGATCCGGCGCCGCGCCTTACCGTGCTGCGCGTGGTCGAGCCGGTTAAGCGTCAGGCCGGCGCGCGCGTCGCCTCGGTCGCCGAACTGGTGGCCAAACTCCGCACCGAAGCGAAGGTGATTTCCTAAATGAGTGTCCTGATCCTGCTCGACCACGACGGCCACAGCATCAAGCAGCCGGCCCGTTCCGCGATCGCCGCGGCGCAGCCATTGGGCGAGGCGCACGGCCTGGTCGTGGGCCTGGGCGCCGCCAGCGCCGCCGAGGCCGCCGCGAGAATCCCGGGGCTGACCAAGATCCTGGTGGCCGACGACGCCATCTACGCCAACAACCTGCCGGAGCCGCTGGCGGCTCTGCTGGTGACGCTGGCGCCGGGCTACACGCACCTGCTGTCGGCGGCGAGCGCCGTGGGCAAGAACGTGATGCCGCGCGCCGCCGCCCTGCTCGACGTGCAGCCGATCAGCGACATCGCAGCGGTGGTCGACGCCGACACCTTCGTGCGCCCGATCTACGCCGGCAACGCGCTCGCCACCGTGCGCAGCAGCGATCCGGTCAAGGTCATCACCGTCCGCGCCGCCAGCTTCGAGCCGGCCTCCGAGGAGGGCGGCCATGCCAGCATCGAGGCGGCGCCGGCCAGCAACGCCGCCGGCTCGGCGCATGGCAGCCGCTTCATATCCGCCGAACTCTCCCGCAGCGAGCGGCCGGAACTGACCGCGGCGCGGGTGGTGATCTCCGGCGGGCGCGGGATGCAGAACGGCGACAACTTCAAGCTGCTGGAGCCGATCGCCGACATACTGGGTGCTGCCGTCGGCGCCTCCCGCGCGGCGGTCGATGCCGGGTTCGTGCCGAACGACTACCAGGTCGGCCAGACCGGCAAGATCGTCGCCCCCGACCTGTACGTGGCGGTGGGGATCTCGGGCGCGATCCAGCATCTGGCCGGCATGAAGGACAGCAAGGTGATCGTGGCGATCAACAAGGACGCCGAGGCGCCGATCTTCCAGGTCGCCGATTACGGCCTGGTGGCCGACCTGTTCACCGTGCTGCCCGAACTGGCGGCCGAACTGGGCACGGTCGCGGTCGCGGCATGAGCGACGCGGCGGCCGATGCTGCCATCGCGCGCATCGGCATCGTCGGCGCCGGCCAGATGGGCGGCGGCATCGCCCATGTGTTCGCGGTGGCTGGCCTCGACGTGGTGCTGCTTGACGCCAAGCCGGAGGCGCTCGACCGCGCGCAGGGCCTGATCGCCAGGAACATGGAGCGTCAGGTCGGCAAGGGGCTGCTCGCCGCCGACGCCCGCGACGTGGCGCTGGCGCGGATCGTCACCAGCACCGACTACGCGGCGTTCGGCGACTGTGGCCTGGTGATCGAGGCGGCGACCGAGCGGGAGGACGTGAAGCGCGCCATCTACCAGGCGTTGATCCCGCACCTCACGGCTGCCTGCCTGCTCGCCTCCAACACCTCGTCGCTCTCCATCACCCGGCTGGCCGCCAGCACCGACCGGCCGCACAAGTTCATCGGCATGCACTTCATGAACCCGGTGCCGGTGATGCGGCTGATCGAACTCATTCGTGGCATCGTCACCGACGAGGCGACGTTCGAGGCGACCCGCGCCCTGGCCGCGCGGCTGGGCAAGAGCGTCACCGTCAGCGAGGATTTCCCGGCCTTCATCGTCAACCGCATCCTGGTGCCGATGGTGAACGAGGCGGTGTACGCGCTGTATGAGGGCGTGGGATCGGTCGACAGCATCGACATGGCGCTGCGGCTCGGCGCCAACCACCCGATGGGGCCGCTGGAACTGGCTGATTTCATCGGCCTCGACACCTGCCTGTCGATCATGCAGGTGCTGCACGAGGGGCTGGCCGACAGCAAGTACCGGCCATGCCCGCTGCTGGTGAAGTATGTCGAGGCCGGCTGGCTCGGGCGCAAGGCCGGGCGCGGCTTCTACGACTACAGCCAGACCCCGCCGCGTCCCACGCGGTAGATGGGGTTTTCGCGTCCTTAAATAGGACGTGTACCTTCAATCCAAACACTTCCTGAAACGGCGCTGGTGCTGGTTGTCTACTGTTATGCGATAGCATCCGCTCTCTTGCGCGTATGCGACGCAGCCTTCTATGAAATGAGCGCAGTGGGCAAAAGCCAGGTTTCCGTGCTTATAAGATTTAGTCTAGCAGGGGACGGCATTTGGAAGGTACTGTTGCGCGTGTCCCGATCTTGGCTGTCTGTGCCATTGTGCGGGACGAGGCGACTTATATTGAGGAGTGGGTGGAGTTCCACCGCCAGCAAGGTGTCACCGAGTGGCGCATCTACGATGATGGTTCAGTAGACGGCACATCGGAAGTCCTAAGGCGACTTGGCATCGAGTCCACAATCTGGACGGAACGGCCCGCAAGTATTGATGTTCAGCAACTCGAAGCATATCTCCAGGGGTGCCGTCTGCTGACGGGTGTGGCCGATTGGGTTGCATGTATTGATGTAGACGAATTCTTATTTGGACGCGAGGGCCAACCTCTTCGTGAAGCCCTTGCGGCGGTTTCCGAGAGCGTCGGGGCTATCGCCGTGCAACAGGTGGTATTCGGCTCCGGGGGTCATCCAGGCCGCGTATCGGGACGTGTCACGGACCGGTTTACCCGTTGCGCGTTGCGGAGTCACCCTGAATGCCGCTGGTTCAAAACGGTTGTTCGACCGTCCGCCGTAGACCGATGGAACTCGGCGCACAGCGTCGTGCTTACGCATGGCGCTTATGTCTTGGTGGACGGTGCGCCGTTCGCCGTTGCTGGAAATCATCCCGGTGAGGCTGCTCGTCGAGCAGAAGGCCCAATTGGACTACACCACTACATTCTAAAATCGCACGAGGAATTTGAGCAAAAATCGGCCAAGTGGGCTGACAGGCTACAGGGCCAGTTCAAACAGGACTCCTATTTCACCGACCGTGAACGACACGCAAATGCTGCGGAGTGTTTAGAGCTTACACGACATCCGATTCTTGCAATCGCGACGCGCACGGATCCTATTTTGGTGGGCCGATTCGAGCCCAGTGACCTTCCGTCGGTTTCAGACTTCGATGCGCTGGTTGCCGCCTTGTCGCTCGACCGGAACGACGATGTGGCATTCGTCCATGCGCCCGTTTTCCCTGTGGAACTCGAGCCAGAAATTATCGGCCAGAATGTGTTTGGAACCGGCGATGTTTTGCGAAAGCCAGACCGATTTCCCACTCGCAGTGTCGTATCGGCTGTCGTGAACGACGGAATCTATTCTGGAAACTCGCTCTCAATCCTGAATTCGAATTTCCGCCTGTTCGCATCCGGGATCGAGAACGTCAGTCCGATAGAAAGGTTGGCCAGCTATGATCCCGTCTATAGATCGGATGGCGATGCGCTGTATCTCAACCCGGACGTGCCGTACACCTCGACCAAGCTGGACGGCGTATTGATTCCGGTCTGCGCCGCTGGCGCGCCGAACTATGGCCACTATCTTTTCGATGGCCTCGGCGTTGCCTTTATGCTGGCAAAGTTGCTGCCGCCCGGCATGGTCAGGCTTGCCGGGCAAGGGCTCAAGGGCTGGCAAAAGCAGATTATCGATGCTCTCGGCCTGTCCGACGTTTATGTCGAAGTGCGCGGCCCGGTGCGCTTTCGGAAGATGGTTGCAAGCACCACCCTTGCGCTTCACGTCACCTATCCAACTGCGTTTGCCCGTCCCGTATTCGACTTCATGCGCTTTCGCTTCGGTTCGAGAGAACGGCCGCGCAGGAACCTGTTCGTATCGCGACGTGGCATGGATCATCGCTTCTTCGCCAATCGGGACGAGATCGAGATATTGGCCTCTAGCCTTGGGTTCGATGTCGTGCAGCCTGAACAGCTTCCGGTCGCCGATCAGGTGAGACTATTTGCCAGCGCCAAGGTTGTTGTCGGGGAAGCGGGTGCGGCACTCGCGAACATTGGGTTCTGCCATCCCGGAACATCAGTGCTTGAAATTCAAACAGCAGCCTTCGGGGATAGCTGGATTAGGGCCACCTGCCGCATTTTTGGCCATCGCTGGCACCTATTTCGGGCTGAGAATATCCCGCCGCATACCGGCCAGCAGATGGCCTTTCGGGTTGATCCTCTTGAGTTCCGCAACGCCGCCACTGCGGTTCTGGATGGCGTCGGCAGCCGCGAATAAGTGTTCCGCGCTAGATAGACGTTGCGGAGGCTGCGACAGAATTCCTTGGTAGGGAGATGCTCGTTGCAGGAAGAGCGTAATCCAAGTCTGTTGCCGCCTGGCCAGGCGGCATCCCCCAGTTACCGGTTGAGCGACCATAGTACACTTAATTTACTGCGCCACGCACCGGACTGGTACAGTCCTGGCCACGTGGCTCCACCAAGCAACGGCTTGGCGTAATGCGGGACTACATGGGCACGCTGGGGATCGCCTACAGCAGCTTCTTCAACCGCGCGAACGCCGCATCGCTCGACCAGTCCGCCGCTCCCTCCAGCCGGGCGCGCTCCTGGCCGGTGCGGTCGACGACGATGGTGGTCGGCACGCCGCCCGCGCCGAGCAGGCGGGCGGCGTCGCCCTGCGGGTCGATCAGCACGTCCAGGCCGAGGATCTGGTGGCGGTCGAAATACCGCCGCACCACCGCCGCTCCGCCGCGATCCGACGACAGCGCCAGCACCGCGATGCCCTCGCCGGCGCCGCGCCGCGCCAGCGCCGCCAGCGCCGGCAACTCCGCCACGCACGGCACGCACCAGGTCGCCCACAGGTTGATCAGCACGCCGCGCCCGACCAGCTCGGCGGCGTGGTGGGTGGCGCCCAGGGCGTCGAGCCAGGTGATCTCGGCCAACGGGCGCGGCGGCTGCGTCAGCACCAGCGCGTCCATGCCCTGCAACGGCGGCAGCTCGCCGATTGGCGCCGTGACCGGGCTGAGCACGTCGGGATGTGCCGGTTTGCGGAGCATGACGCCGCCCGCTACCGTGGCGCCCACCAGCGTCACGCCAAGAGTCCGGCGCGAGATCATGCGCATGAAGGTTTGCCCCCGT
>JAYTQW010000216.1:0-3803 GCA_043746535.1 Rhodospirillales bacterium | reverse complement strand
GATCGCCTTGGCGGGTGAGGTCATGACGATGCCCGGACTGCCGCGCGTGCCGGCGGCGGAGGCGATCCGCCTGGATGCGGCGGGCCGGATCAGCGGCCTGTTTTGATCCTGGGCACCGGCGGCGGCTCGGCGGCGTTTTTTTCAGGCGGATAAAGCAGGTTGAGCCATTCCTGCGGCAGCCGCTCGGTCAGCACCGCCTGATAGCGCTTCTGTAGGTCCAGCCGTAGCCACTGCCGCACGGTCGCGTCCTCAGCGGCACGCTGCTCGCGGTCCCGGCCCATTCGATCGCCCATCCATGACATGCACGCGCTCATGCGATCATAAATGTGCCAAGCCCGATGCAGTTGCAGTACAGGTCCGGTCCCTCACGCGAGCGTTCCTGCCGATTACCTGGCAGGCGGCTGCAACCCGACCAGGATGGTTCGCGCCAGGGCGCGGGCGACGCAGGCATGCAGGATGCCGCCGTCCCGCCTGCGGTCCTTGCGGGCCGCGCGTTCGAGGTCGATCGCCCCGCGTGCGACCCATTGCCGGATCAGCCCATAGCGGGAGAACAGGGTCACGCCATCCTCCTGCGCCACCGCGTTGAACACCGCCTCATACGGCGCCGGATCGGCCCTGGTCTCCAACAGGCGGCTGAACTGCGGGTCGATCAGGATCAGGTCGCCGCCAGCCGCGCGCACCATCCGGCTGCCTTCGCGCAGCACGCGCTCGAACTCGGGCGGCGGCAGGCGTCGCGCGGCCTCGACCGTGCCGGTTTGCCACAGCACCAGGGGATAGTGCCGCAGCGCCAACTCGCCCCGCAACGCCTGTAACATGTCGGCCGCCGTGGCGGCGCGGTGGATGTTCAGCGTAAGCCGGATGTCCGTGCTCGGGAGAGCCGCATGCAGCCGTGCCGCCGCCTCCGACGGGAGCGAACCCTCCTCGCTGGCGCCGGTGCCGAGCATGGTGGCCGACCCCACCGCCAGCAGGTCGAGCCGTCCCGCCCGCAACGCGGCGGTGGCATTGGCCAGCGCTCCGGTGCGCGCGGCGAATTCGGGCGGCAGGTCGCAGGCGCGCGGTGGCGGCTCCACGATGGCGCTGGGCAACTCCGCGGCGCGCGGGGTCGCCGTCAGGCAGGCGAGCGCCAGCACCAGCACGGCGAGGGCGCGGCGCGGGCGGCGATGGGGTGGGGGCACGGACATGCGGCAGCCTCTACAACGTGCGCGCCATCGCGGCCACATCCAGTGCGGCGAAGCAGGCGGGCGCCCGGTCGAGCAGCAGCGCCTGCCGGCGGATGCTCATGCGCACCTGCTCGTCGCGGCGGACGATGCCGGCCAACTCCGGCGAGAAGCCGAGGAAATGCTGGCATGCCCGCGCCAGCGTGGCGTGGGTGCGGCGGCCGGCGGCGGCGGTCGCGGCCTGGTTCACCACCACGCGCGGCGGGCCTGACTGGCGTGGCGAGGGCAGTTGCGCACGATCTTGTGCGTGCAGCTTCATCACCGCATAGGCGTCGGTGAGGCTGGTCGGCTCGTCGGTCGCCAGCACCAGCAGCGTGTCGGCGAACACCGCCAGCCGCCGTGTGGCGCGCTCCAGGCCGGCGCCGAGGTCGAGGATCACATGGTCGTAGCTGGAAGCCGCCTGCCGCAAGGCCGCCAGCAACGCCTCCAGCCGCGCCGCCGGCAGGCTGGCCAGGGCGCCGGAGCCGGACTGCCCGGCCAGCAGGTCGAACCCGGCCGGCAGGCGGCTGACGGCGGCGGGCAGCGCGAGGCGCCCGGAGATGACCGCCGACAGGTCGGTGGCGCTCGCGGCCAGGCCGAGCTGCACGTCGATGTTGGCCAGCCCGAAATCGCCGTCGAACAGCAGCACGCGCGCCCCCGACCGCGCCAGTGCGTGGGCCAGGGTGATCGCGAGCCAGGTCTTGCCGACCCCGCCCTTGCCCGACGCCACCGCCAGGATGGTGCCCGTCCTGACGACGTCACTGATGACATGGCCGGCGACGGGGCCGGCGACGGGACGGGCGGCGTCCGGCAACGTGGCGGCTTCGCTCATGCGTAGGTATCCCGTGGCGAGGGTAGGTGCCGGCCGCGCGCGCCGGACGGCTCGGCCAGATCGGGGGCGGTTGCCGCCAGCCGCCGCGCCAGCAGCGCCGGTGTGGCCGGCAGCAGCCCGTCGGCCGCACCTGGGCCGACACCCAGTTCGGCCAGCGCCAGCGATGCGTGGGCTGCGGCCAGGATGCCGCCCAGCCGGCGCGACAGGTCGAGCCGCGTCGCCACCAGCCGCGTCACCCCGGCGGCGCGGGCGATGGCGGCGAGGTCGGCGGCCTCATGCCCATCCAGGCCGCCCGGCAGCACCAGCACCATCTCCGCCTGCGCCGCCTCGGCCAGGGCCTGCATGGCGGCCACGTCGCCGGCATGGAACAGGTCGATGCCGGGCGCGTCGACCAGCACGGCGGCAGGCGCGGCACGCTGGGCCAGCGCCCGCGCCAGCGCCTGCGGCTGGCTGGCGGCGAGCAGGTCCAGGCCCAGCAATCGGGTGAACGCGGCCAGTTGCTCCGGTGCGCCGGCGCGGCGGCCATCGGCGGTGACGACGACGGGGGATTGGCCGGCCAGCACCAGCCGGGTCGCCAGCCGGGCGATGGTCAGCGTCTTGCCGGCGCCGGGCGGCCCGATCACCAGCAGCGGCCGGCTGCCCGGACCCGGCGCCAGCGGCGCGAAGCCCAGCGCCGCCGACAGCGCGAACGGCAACGGCCCGGCTTGCAGGCGGCGGACCAACGGCTCCGGGCAGCCATGCCAGCGCAGCGCCGCCTGCCGCGCGTCGCCGGTCCTGGCGGCGGGCGCGGGCATGGGAACTGGCACGGGCACTGGCGTCGGCGGCATATCGGCGGCCTCGATGCCGGCGGTGACCTCGACCCCGCCGGCCACCCGGCGGGTCGACAGGATCATGGCGTCGGGGCCGAGTTCACGGCGCACCATGGTCATCGCCGCCGCCACCGCCGGCGCGTGGAACAGGCGCAGCTTCATTCAGACCGTCCCGATGGTGCGGATGCGGGCGCGCGGGAAGATCTCCGCCTGCGCCAGCACGGCGGTGGCCGGGCGGATGCGCTCGACGATGGCGCGGACGTGGAAGCGGATGGCGCCGCTGGTCAGCAGCACCGCCGCCTCGTTGGCGCTGGCGGCCAGGTCCAGCGCCCCGCGCAGCCGCTGCATGAACTCGCCCAGGCGGCTCGGCGCCATCGCCAGTTGCCGGTCCTCCGGCGGCCCGACCAGCGCCTCGGCGAACGCCGCCTCCCATTCCGGCGACAACGTCACCAGCGGGATGTAGCCGGCGGCCCCGGTATGGCTGTCGCTGATCTGGCGGGCGAGGCGGGTGCGGACATGGCCGGCCAGTTGCGGGATCGCCCGCAGTTGCGCCGAGCACGCCTCGTGCAGCCCCTCCAGGATGGTCGGCAGGTCGCGAATCGACACCCGTTCGGCCAGCAGCGATTGCAGCACGCGCTGCACGCCGCCGACCGAGATGTGGCTGGGCACCAGGTCGGCGACCAGCTTGTGCTGCTCGCGCGGCAACTCGTCGAGCAGCTTCTGCGTCTCCGAATACGACAGCAGCTCGGCCATGGTCTGGCGCACGATCTCGGTCAGGTGCGTGGTCAGCACGCTGGCCGGGTCCACCACCGTCAGGCCCCGGAACACCGCCTCGTCGCGCAGGCTGCTGTCGATCCACATGGCGGGCAGGCCGAACGCCGGCTCGATGGTGCGCTCGCCGGCGAGGTCGGGCATGTGGCCGGCCGGGTCCATCGCCAGCAGCGCCTGCGGCCGCAACTCGCCACG
>JAYTQW010000215.1:0-5281 GCA_043746535.1 Rhodospirillales bacterium | reverse complement strand
GTGCCATGCGTGCGCCTCGAAGATGGCGGCGTGCTGACCGAGAGCAACGCCATCCTGGCGCATTTCGCCGAGGGCACGCGGTGGTTGCCGACGACCGGGATGGCGCGCACGCGGGTCATGGAGTGGCTGTTCTGGGAGCAATACAGCCACGAGCCGTATATTGCCGTGGCGCGCAACCTGCTCACCTTCCAGCGCACTGCGGCACTTCAACCGGAGCGGATGGCGCAATGCCGCGAGCAGGGCGCCCGCGCGCTGGCGACCATGCAGGACCGGCTGGCGGCGCATGACTGGCTGACCGATGCCGGTCCCTCCATCGCCGACATCGCCCTGTTCGCCTACACCCATGTCGCGGACGAGGGCGGCTTCGACCTGGCCATGTATCCCGGCGTGGCCGCCTGGGTGGCCCGGTTCGCCGCCCTGCCCGGCGTCGTGGGGCTGCGATGACCGGCGCGTCGACCACCATGAACGACTATCTCCGCCGGCTCGAAGCCGAGAGCATCCACATCATCCGCGAGGTCGCCGCCGCCTGTCGCGCGCCGGTGTTCCTGTATTCGATCGGCAAGGACAGCTCGGTGCTGCTGCGGCTGATGCAGAAGGCGTTCTTTCCCGGCAGGCTGCCGTTCCCGCTGCTGCACATCGACACCGGCTGGAAGTTCCGCGAGATGATCGCGCACCGCGACCGCACCGCCGCCGAACTCGGACTGGAGCTGATCGTGCGCACCAACGAGGCGGCGCGGGCGCAGGGCATCAACCCGTTCGACCACGGATCGAGCGCCTACACCCACGCCATGAAGACCGAGGCGCTGAAGCAGGCGCTGACCGAGTTCAACTTCGATGCCGCGTTCGGCGGCGCCCGGCGCGACGAGGAGAAGTCGCGCGCCAAGGAGCGCATCTTCAGCCTGCGCAACGCCGCCCATGCCTGGGACCCGAAGAACCAGCGGCCGGAGTTCTGGCGCAACTACAACACCCGCGTGCTGCCCGGCGAAAGCCTGCGCGTGTTCCCGCTGTCGAACTGGACCGAGGCCGATATCTGGTCGTACATCGAGGCCGAGGCCATCCCCATCGTGCCGCTGTACTTCGCCGCCGAGCGCGATGTGGTCGAGCGCGACGGCCAGTGGATCGCGGTCCATGACGAGCGGATGCGGCTGTTGCCGGGCGAGGTGGCGCAGCGCCGCATGGTGCGGTTCCGCTCGCTCGGCTGCTACCCGCTGACCGGGGCGATGGACAGCGCCGCCACCACGCTGGCGCAGATCGTCGCCGAGACGCTGGGCGCGCATGACAGCGAGCGCGGTGGCCGGCTGATCGACCGCGACGAGGCGGCCAGCATGGAGCGCAAGAAGCGCGAGGGGTATTTCTGATGGACGCGACACCCCCGGCGCTCGCCGCCGCGTCCGGCCCCGCCGGCGGGCTGCTGCGGGTAATGACCTGCGGCAGCGTCGATGACGGCAAGTCCACCCTGATCGGCCGGCTGCTGCACGACACCAAGACGGTGTTCGACGACCAGATCTCGCAACTTAAGCTGGACAGCGCCCGCCACGGCACCACCGGGACGGCGATGGACATGGCGCTGCTGGTCGACGGGCTGGAGGCGGAACGCGAGCAGGGCATCACCATCGACGTGGCCTACCGCTTCGTTACCACCGCGCGCCGCCGGCTCATCATCGCCGACTCGCCGGGCCACGAGCAGTACACCCGCAACATGGCGACCGCCGCCTCGACCGCCGATGTGGCGGTGGTGCTGATCGACGCGCGCCGGGGCGTGCTGACGCAGACCCGCAGGCACTCGTTCATCGCCAGCCTGATGGGCATCCGCCACGTCGTGCTGGCGGTGAACAAGATGGACCTGGCCGGTTTTTCGCGGGATGTGTTCGAGCGGATCGTCGCCGACTACCGCGAGGCGGTTGCCAGCGGCGGGTTCACCAGCATCGACGCGGTGCCGATCGTGGCGCGCGACGGCGACAACGTGACCGCGCCCAGCATGCGGATGCCGTGGTATGTGGGCGACCACCTGCTCGGCCTGCTGGAGACGATCGCACCGGAAACCGAGGCCACCACCGGCCCGTGGCGGTTGCCGGTGCAGTGGGTGTCGCGCCCGGACGCCAGCTTTCGCGGCTATGCCGGCACCATCGCCGCCGGGGCGGTGGCGGTGGGCGACGCGGTGGCCACGTCCGGCTCCGGCCCCGGCTCCGGTCACGTCAGCCGGGTGGCGCGGATCGTCACCATGGATGGCGACCTGCCGCGCGCCGCCGCCGGCGACGCGGTGACGCTGGTGCTGGACCACGAGATCGACGCCTCGCGCGGCGACGTGCTGGCCGCCGCCGAAAATCCGGTCGAGGTATCGGACCAGTTCGCGGCGCATGTGGTGTGGCTGGCCACGGCGCCCTTGCAGGTCGGGCGCGAGTACCTGCTGAAGCTGGGCGCCAGGACGGTGCCGGCCAGCGTCACCAGCATCCGCCACCGCATCGACGTGAACACCCGCCAGAAGCTGCCGGCGACGCAACTGGCGCTGAACGACGTGGCGCGCATCCACCTGTCCACCTCGGTCCCCCTGGCCTGGATGGCGTACCGCGACAGCCGCGACCTGGGCGGCTTCATCGTCATCGACCGGCAGAGCAACGCCACGGCGGGCGTCGGCATGATCGACTACGCGCTGACCCGCGCGGCCAACCTGGCCTGGCATGAGCTGGCGCTGGACCGCTACGCCCGCGCCGGCGCGATGGGGCAGCGGCCGCTGGTGGTGTGGTTCACCGGCCTGTCCGGCTCCGGCAAATCCACCATCGCCAACCTGCTGGACCGCAAGCTGCACGCGCTGGGGCGGCGCACCTACGTGCTGGACGGCGACAACGTGCGCCACGGCCTCAACCGCGACCTGGGCTTCACCGAGACGGACAGGGTGGAGAACATCCGCCGGGTCAGCGAGGTGGCGGCGCTGATGGCGGATGCCGGGCTGGTGGTCATCGTCGCCTTCATCTCGCCATACCGGGCCGAACGCGACGCCGCCCGCGCGCGACTGCCGGCAGGCGAGTTCATCGAGGTGTTCGTGGACACGCCGCTGGAGGATTGCGAGGCGCGCGACCCGAAGGGGCTGTACGCCAAGGCGCGCGCCGGCCTGATCCCCAACTTCACCGGCATCAGCGCGCCCTACGAGCCGCCGCTGGCGCCCGAACTGCACCTGCGCTCGGACGGGCTGGCGCCGGAAGCCTCCGCCGAACTGGTGGCGGCGCATATCGCGCATCTGGAGCAACGGCCGGGTGCCCCGGCGTGAGCGCGATGCGGGTGATCGAGGTGGCGCGGCCGGGCGGGCCGGAGGTGCTGCGCATCGGCTCAGCCCCCATTCCCTCACCGGGTCCGGGCGAGGTGCTGATCCGCGTCATCGCCGCCGGCGTCAACCGCCCCGACGTGGCGCAGCGGCAGGGCGCCTACCCGCCACCACCGGGAGCCAGCCCGCTGCTCGGCCTGGAGGTGGCCGGCGAGGTGGTCGAGTGCGGCGACGGCGTCGCGGGCCTCGCGGTCGGCGAGCGGGTCTGCGCGCTGACCAATGGCGGCGGCTATGCCGAGTATGCGGTGGCACCGGCGACCCAGTGCCTGCCCTGGCCGCGCGGCTACGACGCGGTGCGCGCGGCGGCGCTGCCGGAGAACTTCTTCACCGTCTGGGCCAACGTGTTCATGCTGGGCCGGCTGGCGGCGGGCGAGCGCCTGCTGGTGCATGGCGGCACCTCGGGCATCGGTGTGGCCGCCATCCAGCTCGCCGTGGCGCGGGGTGCCACCGCCTACGCCACCGCCGGATCGGCGGAGAAGGTCGCGGCCTGCCTGCGGTTCGGCGCGGCTGGCGCGATCAACCACCGCGAGCAGGATTTCGGCCCGGAGATCAAGCGGCTGACCGGAGGCGCTGGCGTCGACGTGGTGCTGGACATGGTCGGCGCGCCGTATTTCCAGCGCAACCTGGGCGCGTTGGCAATGGACGGACGGCTGGTGCAGATCGCCTTCCTGCAAGGCTCCCGCGTCGAACAGGCCGACCTGCTGCCGGTCATGCAGCGCCGGCTGACCATCACCGGCTCCACCATGCGGCCGCGCACGGCGGCGCAGAAAGGCGAGATCGCGGCGCAACTGCTGGCCGAGGTGTGGCCGCTGCTGGATGCCGGGCGCTGTGCCCCGGCGATCCACGGCGTGTTCCCGCTGGAACAGGCTTCCGACGCGCACGCGCTGATGGAGAGCAGCGCCCATATCGGCAAGATCGTGCTCACCGTTGCCGGCCAGTGATCCTGCATGACCTGACACGCGGCGAAGGCGGCACCCCGCTGGTGCTGCTGCATGGCCTGTTCGGCCGCGCCGCAAACTTCGGCGCCGTCAGCCAACGCCTGGCGGCCAGGCGCCGGGTGATCGCGCTGGACCTGCGCAACCACGGCCACAGCCCGCACGCGGACGCCATGGACTACCCCGGCATGGCCGCCGACGTGACGCAGACGCTGCAAGCGTTGGACGCCCTGCCCTGCGTGCTGGCCGGCCACTCCATGGGCGGCAAGGTGGCGATGGCACTGGCCTTGACCCAAGCCCACGCGGTCGCCGGCCTGCTGGTGGCCGACATCGCGCCGGTCGCCTACCCATCGCATTTCTCCGGTTTCGTCGCCGCCATGCTGGCCCTGCCATTGCTGCCCGGCCTGACCCGCGCCGGCGCCGATGCGGCCCTGGCCGAAGCAGTGCCGGATGCAGCCACACGCGCGTTCCTGTTGCAGAACCTGCGCATGGGCGATACGCCGATGTGGACCAACAACCTGCCCGCCATCGCCACAGCACTGCCCACAATCGAGGGATGGCCGCCAATCGCCGGCCAATACGCCGGCCCAACTCTGTTCGTGAGCGGCGAACGCTCCAACTACATCCTGCCAGACCACCGCCCAGCGATCCTGGCCCATTTCCCAGCGGCTCGGTTCGACGTCATGCCCAGCGTCGATCATTGGCTGCACGCGCAAGACCCAAACGGTTTCGTGGCACGAGTCGATGCGTTCGCATCGGGTGTGGTTGCCTGAAAAGCAGGTTAGGGAAGCAGTTCTTTTTTGCAAAAAAGAACCAAAAAACTCTGGCTGGTTAGGGGCATGTGCGCCCCATTCAGGCGGCGGCGCTATATGTTTTGATAACGTAACATAATGGGCGTGCGTAGGCCCGCTCACGCCAGGGCTTTGCTGAAGGCGGGCACGCGGGGTCGGGCGCGACGCCTGGGCGGTGGCCGCGAGGGCGTTGGCGGTTCCGGCGCCGGCGGCGCTGCCGCGCGCGCCTGCGGAGC
>JAYTQW010000214.1:0-1612 GCA_043746535.1 Rhodospirillales bacterium | reverse complement strand
CTGGCGGAGTCGGTGGTCAATGAAACCACACGGCTGCTGGGTGTACTGGATATGACTGATGCCAAGGGTGGCATGGCCAAAGCTGGCGGTCCGAACTTGTCGGGCGCGTCGAATAATCGGAATCAGGCGGATCAATGAGCGAAGGCGGCAACGACCAGGACGCGGGCAAGAGCCGGCTCTCCCTACGGCCCGCGGGTCGGGTGGATGTGGGCCGGACCGTGGATGCCGGGTCCGTGCGACAGAGTTTCAGCCACGGGCGATCGAAGGTGGTGCAGGTCGAGGTGCGCAAGAAACGCGCGCCCGGGGCCGGTGCGCCGCCGCCACTGCCGAGTGCCGCCGCCGGGCCGTCCTCGGCCGCGACGCGCCCGGCGACGACCGTCGCCAGCCGCCCGCCCACCGGGGCAGGCCGCGCGCTGACCGCGCACGAGCTGGCGGCCCGGCAGCGGGCACTGGTCGAGCAGCAGCGCGACTCCGTGCGCCGCGAGGCCGAGCGGCGCGAGCAGGAGAAGATTTCGATCCTCTCCGCCGCCGAGGAAGCGCGCCGCCGCGAGGATGACGCCCGCAAGGCCGCCGAGGAAGAGGCTCGCCAGAAGATCGAGGCCGAGGCGCGCGGCCGTGCCGAGGAGGCCGCCCGCGAGGTCGCCGAGGCAGCCGCGTCGCAGCCGGCGCCGCCCGAGCGCAACGGCGCCGAGGCGCCGCGCCGTCCGGTGCGCCCGGCCACGCCCGCTGCGGCCCCCGGAACCCCGGTCGAGACGCTGCGGCTGAAGCCCGCCCGCGCCGGCGAGGAGGAGGACGAGTCGCGTCCCGTCCGCCGCCCTGGTGGCGCCCCCGGCCTCGCCGCGCGCAAGCCGCCGGTGGCAGCGCCGCGCAAGGTGGTCGACGACCGCCGCAACCGCACCGGCCGCATCGACGTGCAGGCGGCGATCGAGGGCGAGGACGACCGCGTCCGCAGCCTGGCTTCGGTCCGCCGCCAGCGCGAGCGCGAGCGCCGCGAGCAGGAACTGCAACTGCTGCGCTCCGATGGCGTGAAGGTGGTGCGCGAGGTCATCCTGCCCGACACCATCACCGTGCAGGAGCTGGCCGCCCGCATGGCGGCGCGCACGCCCGACGTCATCAAGGCGCTGATGCGCATGGGCGTGATGGCGACCGTCACCCAGAGCCTGGACGCCGACACCGCCGAGCTGGTGGTGCAGGAGTTCGGCCACAAGGTGAAGCGCGTGTCCGAGGACGACGTGGAACTCGGCCTGGAAGGCGAGGTGGACACCAAGGTCACGCTGCTGCCGCGCGCGCCCGTGGTCACCATCATGGGCCATGTCGACCATGGCAAGACCAGCCTGCTCGACGCGCTGCGCTCGACCGATGTGGCGGCCGGCGAGGCTGGCGGCATCACCCAGCACATCGGCGCCTACCAGGTGGCGCTGAAGTCCGGCGCCCGCATCACGTTCATCGACACGCCCGGCCATGAGGCGTTCACCGCCATGCGCAGCCGTGGCGCGTCGGTGACGGACATCGTGGTGCTGGTGGTGGCGTCCGACGACGGCGTGATGCCGCAGACCATCGAGGCGATCAAGCACGCCCGCGCCGCCGGCGCCCCGGTGATCGTCGCCATCAA
>JAYTQW010000213.1:0-3958 GCA_043746535.1 Rhodospirillales bacterium | reverse complement strand
CCTGGCGCGTCCGGCGGCTTCGCCGGCTCGGTGCCCTCCGGCGGGGCCGCGAACCTGCCGCCGGTCGACCACGACGCCGACGCGCTGATCGCCGACCTGTTCACCCGCTACCCGGAGGCGCGCTACCGCATCACGCAGGTGGCGTTCGTGCAGGAACACGCGTTGGCCAACGCCCAGCAGCAGATCGCGCAGTTGACGCAGGCGTTGCAGCAGGCCCGCCAGGGCGCGCAGCAGGGCCAGCCGCAACAGGGTCAGCCGCAACAGGGCGCCTCGCCATGGGGCAACGCCGGCCAGCAGGCGCCGCAGCAGTCGGGTGGGTTCTTCAACCGCCTGTTCGGCGCCGGCGGGCAGCCTGCCGGCGCGCCGCAGCAGCAGCCGCAGTACCAGCAGCCGCAATACGCTCCCCAGGGCGGCGGCATGATGCAGCCGCAGGGCAGCGGCTTCCTTGGCGGCGCGTTGCGCACGGCGGCGGGTGTCGCCGGCGGCGTTGTCGCGGCCGACGCGCTCATGGGCCTGTTCTCGAACCATGGCGGCGGTGGGGGCGGCATGTTCGGCGGCGGTGGCGGCTTCGGCGGCAATGCCGGGATGCCGGGCGGCGGCGAGTTCCTGTCCGGGCCGGGCGAGCAGGCCTGGGGCCAGTCCGGCGGCGGTTTCGCGCCCGATCCGTTCGACCAGGGCGGCGCGCCCAAGGATTTCGGCGACCAGTCGGGTGGTCAGGATGTGGTCGACAACTCGGCATGGTCGCCGGCGCCTGACCAGGGCGGCACCGACTCGGGCTGGGATTCGTCCTCGGGCGGCGACAGCGGCTGGACCGACAGCAGCGGCGACGCCTAACGCCGGCGCAGCGCCACCGGCTGCTCGAACAGGCCGTTCGGGTGGCCGATGGTGGCCTGTAGGCTGTCCGGCCATGCCCAGCCATCGGCTGCGAACAGGTGGCGCATCTGCGCCAGGTCGCAGTGGAATGGCGGCCCGCCGCCTTGCCCGGTCTGCATGAACAGCACTGCCAGCACGCCGCCCGGTCGCAGCCAGAGCGCCAGCCGCGCCACATAGGCGGGCCATACCGCCGGCGGCAGCGCGCATAGGCACGTCTGGTCGTAGATCGCGTCGAACGGCAACGGCGCGTCCCACCCAAGCAGGTCGGCCTGCTCCACGCACGCTTCGAACCCGGCCAGCGCCGCCTGTTGCGCCGCCACCGCGTCGGGTGCCGCATCCACCACTGTGACCGTGAAGCCGGCCTCGGCCAGCAACAGCGGCTCGTGGCTGCGCCCGGCGCCGGGCACCAGGATGCGCCCTGGCGTCAGCACGGCGCTGGCGCGCCAGGACAGGAAGGCGGGATTCGGCTCCGCCCGTTCCCACGGCGTGGTGCCGGCGGCATAGCGCGCCTGCCAGTCCACCGCCTGTGCGGACTCGCTCACGCGGCTGGCTCCGGCAGACGCATCCAGGCGGGGATCGCCACCGTCAGCGCCGCGCCACCACAGGTGAGCGGGCCGGCGAACGCATCCAGCCGCAACTGCGCCATGGCGAGGTCGCCGGCATGGGAGCGCAGTTGGCCGACCTCCGCCCCGTCGCGCAGCACCGGCGTGCCCGGCTCCGGCATCGCGCCGGCGACGGCCATCGGCACCAGCCGCCGCTTCAGCAAGCCGCGATACTTGGTGCGCGCCGTCAGTTCCTGGCCCATGTAGCAGCCCTTGGTCCAGGAGATGCCGCCCAGCTCGTCGAAGCCGGCTTCCAGCAGCAGCGTCCGCTCGCTCTCCATGTCGCGCGACCCTTCCGGCAGGCCGAGGGCGAGGCGATGCCGGTCCCAGGCCGCGAACCCGGCATCCGGCGTCACGCCCGAGGCGGCCAGGATGCGCCAGCCGGCCTCCGGCAAGCGCGGATCGGGCGCGGCCACGGCGGCGCCGGGCAGGGAGGGCGCGCCCCCCCAGGCGACATGGACGGAAAACTCGCCGGAGCGGTCGGTCAGCGTCACGTCGGCGCGCAGCCGGTAGCGGGACAGGCGGGTGCGTAGAAGCTCGACCTGCGCCCGCTCGCAGTCCAGCAGCAGGCGGCCGCCCTCGGCGAACACGAAAAAATCCGCCAGCCAACGCCCCTGCGCGGTCAGCAGTGCCGCCCATACCGCCCTGCCCGGCGTCGCGAGCGCGACATCGTTGCTGACCAGCCCTTGCAGGAAGGCCACGCGGTCGGCGCCGGCGATTTCGAGGACGCCGCGGCCCTCGTGCAAGGCAATCTGGGTCATGGACGGCAAGTGGCTCGCGCGTCGCCCGCCTGCAAGACGTGCGCTCCCGGCTGCGATCCGGCTACAAGACGTACGGGTTTGACGGTGCTATCGAGGCCGCATGTGCGGGATTGCGGGTATCCTTTCGGCGGCGGGCGCGGCACCACCCGATCCACAGGCCTTGGAGGCGATGGCGCGGGCGCTGGCGCATCGCGGCCCGGATGGCGGCGGCCTCAGCGTGGTCGGGCGCATCGCGTTGCTGCACACGCGGCTGGCCATCATAGACCTCGCCGGCGGCGACCAGCCGCTGTTCGCCGGACCGGCGGCCCTGGTCGGCAACGGCGAGATCTACAACTACCGCGAGCTGCGCGCCGGGCTGAGTGCCGGGCCGGGCGGCGTGCGCTTCGCCACCAACAGCGACAACGAGCCGCCGCTGCACCTGTGGCTGCGCGATGGTCCCGCCTTCGCCGCCGAGCTGCGCGGCATGTACGCGCTGGCGATCCACCAGCGCGCGGCGCGCACCGTCACCCTGTCGCGCGACCCGTTCGGCATCAAGCCGTTATACGTGGCGCAGACGCCCGCCTGCCTGGCCTTCGCCTCCGAGCCGCAGGCGCTGCTGGCCGCCGGCATCGTGCCGCGCGGGGTGCGCCCGGCGGCGCGCGACGAGCTGTTGCAGATGCAGTTCACCACCGGCGCCGAGACCATCTTCCCCGGCATCCGCCGCGTGCTGCCTGGGGAGACGATGACCTGCGGCGAGGGCAAGGTGCTGGAGCACCGCATCCTGGCCGCACTCCCGGACGGTCCGGCGGAGACGATCGCCGAGGCGCCGGCGCTGGCGCGGCTCGACGCGGCGCTGATGGAGAGCGTCGACCTGCACCAGCGCAGCGACGTGCCGTACGGCATGTTCCTCTCGGGCGGCGTCGACAGCGCCGCCGTGCTGACGGTGATGGCGCGGCTCAGCAGCTCTCCGGTGCTGGCCTACACCGCCGGCTTCGACGTGCCAGGGGCGGCGGACGAGCGCGAGGCCGCCGCCGAGATCGCGCGTGGCGCGGGCGCGCGGCACGAGACGCTGCTGGTGAGCGAGGCGATGATGTGGCGGCACCTGCCGGAGATCGTGGCGGCGATGGACGACCCCGCCGCCGATTTCGCCATCATCCCGACCTGGTTCCTGGCCCGGCGGGCGCGGGCGGATGTGAAGGTGGTGCTGTCCGGCGAGGGTGGCGACGAGATCTTCGCGGGCTACGGCCGCTACCGCAGCGCCATGCGGCCGTGGTGGCTGGGCGGGCGGGCGATGCGCGCGCGCGGCACCTTCGACCGGCTCGACGTGCTGCGGGTGCGCCCGCCGGCCTGGCGCGACGGGCTGGCGGCGGCGGAGGCGCGGGCCGCAATCGGCGGGCGCTCGCGGCTGGCGGCGGCGCAGGCGACCGACATCGCCGACTGGCTGCCGCATGACCTGTTGTTGAAGCTGGACCGGTGCCTGATGGCGCACGCGGTCGAGGGCCGCACGCCGCTGCTCGACCCCGGCGTCGCTGCCGCCGCGTTCCGCCTGCCGGACGGCCTGAAGGTGCGCGACGGCATGGGCAAGTGGCTGCTGCGGCAATGGCTGGCGCAGAACTGCCCGGCGGCGCGTCCGTTCGCCAAGAAGCAGGGCTTCACGGTCCCGGTCGGCGCCTGGATCGCCGGCGTCGGCGAGCGGCTCGGCCCGATGGTGGCGCGCCAGCCGGGTGTGGCCGAGGTGGCCGA
>JAYTQW010000212.1:0-6445 GCA_043746535.1 Rhodospirillales bacterium | reverse complement strand
TGCAAGACGGGGCCGCACAGGCCGAGGCCGGTGTTGACCACGGCAATATGCGTCAGAGCCTGCGGAAAGTTGCCCAGCAGGCGGCGCGACGGGACATGGTATTCCTCGGATAGGAGGCCGACATCGTTGGACACGGCCAGCACGCGCTCGAACAGCGCGCGGGCCTCGTCCCTGCGGCCCTGCATGTTCAGGCAATCGGCCAGCCAGCACGAGCAGGGCAGGAAGACGCCTTCCTCCCGCCCGATCCAGGGCGCTTCCTGCCGCGCACGAAGCCGCCCTCCATCAATCCCCGCTCGATCGCCGTGGTAGCGCCGCGTCGCCGTCGCGGCCGCTGCCGGGGCGATGCGCCAGAAGCCATGATCCTCGGTCCCGAGCAGGGCCGAGAAGCAGGCGTCGCTGTCGAACCGCGGCCAGCACAGCCAGTCGATGCTGCCGTCGCGGGCGACCAGCGCCACGGTGTGGCCATCGCCGATCAGGGCGTAGTCCTCGATCGGCTTCGATCCGTTGACCTTGTCCAAGTTCACATCATCCGGTGTTGGAGGTTGAACAGGATCACCAGCGTGCCGCCCACCATCAGCGCCACGATCGACGCGGAGAACAGCAGCAGCATCAGGTCGGCCCGGGCGTTGCGCCGGAGATCGACGTGCAGGAAGCAGCGGAAATGGGTCAGCATCTGCGCCAGGCCGAGGCCGAGCACGACGTAGAGGGCGGTGCGGCCGGCCATCAGGTGCAGCCACACCAAGCCGAACGCGAGCGCCGTCAGCAGCAGCGCCAAGCCGTAGCCGGCGACGTAGGTGAGCGTTTCCGACCGCTCGACCCGCGCCGGGATCACGAGCCGGCTCCTGGCGGGATCAGCCCCTGGAGGTACACCACCGAGAAGATCACGATCCAGATCACGTCCAGGAAGTGCCAGAACAGCGACAGGCGGATCAGGTTCACCTTGACCTGCTCATCCCGCCCTCTACTCGCCACCTGCAGGAGCATCACCACGATCCACAGCATGCCGATCGAGACGTGCAGGCCATGCATGCCCACCAGCACGAAGAAAGCGGACAGAAAGCCGCTGCGGTCGGGCGTGGCGCCGTGCGCGACCATGGTGGCAAAGTCGTTCGCCTCCATGCCCAGGAAGGCGAGCCCAAGCACGAGTGTGGCCAGCAGCCAGAGCACCAGCCGCCGCGCCCGGTTGTCGTGCTTGAGGGCGATGGACGCCATGCCAAACGTGAAGGAGGAGGTGAGCAGGAGCAGGGTCTCGATAAAGGCCGGCCCGATCTTGAACTCGTCCGCCGGCCCGGGTCCGCCCACCGTGGCGCCCACCATAGTGCCGTAGATCGCGAACAGCAGCGCAAACACCAGCGCGTCGCTCATCAGGAAAATCCAGAAGCCGAAGACGTCGCTCTCGATCTGGTGCCGGATTCCGGGCGGCTCGTCCACCAGGTTCAGCCCGGCGTGGCGGAGTTGCGGGCCTACGCCATCCATTGCGCGAGCCCCTCGTTGCGTTCGGACTGCTCCAGTTGCCGCGGGATCGGTCGGGCGGCGTTGGCTTGGGCAAGCCAGCGCCGGTCCACCGCCTCGACCGTGGCCGCCGGAATGATCCGCGTCACGTCCCGCATGAAGGAGCGGATGATGACGGTCACGACGATCAAGGCCAAGAACAGGGCCGCCATCCACCAGATGCGCCAGATCAAGCCGAAGCCGCACACCCCGGCGGCAAGCCCGATGATCACGCCGCAGGCGGTCTCCTTCGGCATCTCGATGTCGCGGTAGTGGTTGGCGGGCTTGTAGGCGCCGTTGTTGCGCTTGCGCCAGTAAAACGCGTCGCGGGCGCCCACATGCGGGATGGTGGCGAAGTTCCATTCCGGCGGCGGGGCGGACACGGACCATTCCAGGCTGCGCGCATCCCATGGATCGCCCACCGGCACCGCGTTGGCGTGGCGGTCGCGAATACTGACAAAAAGCTGCACGAAGAGGCTGCCGAGGGCGGAGGCGAGGAGGAAGGCGCCGACCAGGGCGATTAGGAGCCATGGGCGAAACGCCGGATCGAACACCTCCTGCGTCCTGCGGGCCATGCCGGCGGCGCCGAGGACATAGAGCGGCATGAACGCGAGATAGAAGCCGCCGACCCAGCAGCCGGCGGAGATCCATCCCCAGCGCTCGTTCAGGCGGAAGCCGAACGCCTTCGGGAACCAGAACATGTAGCCCGCGAGCAGGCCGTAGAGCGTGCCGGGAATCAGCATGTTGTGGAAGTGGGCCACCAGGAACAGGGTGTTGTGCATCATGTAGTCGAGTGGGGGCGTGGCCAGGATGATGCCGGTGAAGCCGCCGAAGACGAAGGTCATCATGAACGCGATCGAGAGCAGCATGGAGGGGGTGAAGCGCACCTCGCCACGGAACATGGTCCATATCCAGTTGTAGATCTTCACCCCGGTCGGGATGCCGATCAACATCGTGGCGATGCCGAACACGGCGTTGACGTCGGGACTCTGTCCCATCGTGAAAAAGTGGTGCAGCCAGACCATGAAGGAGAGGACTGCGATCGCGGCTGTGGCGATGACCAGCGAAGTGTAGCCGTAGAGTTCTTTCGACGAAAAAGCGGAGACGACTTCGGAATACACGCCGAAGGACGGGAGGACGACGATATAGACCTCCGGGTGGCCAAAAAGCCAGAACAGGTTGACGTAGTTCATCATGTTGCCGCCGCCGCCGTCGGTGAAGAAATGCATCCCGGCGTAACGGTCGCAGGCAAGCAACAGGGTCGCCACCGTGAGCGGCGGCATGGCGAAGATCATCAGGACCGCCGTGCAGAGCGACGTCCAGCAGAACAGCGGCAGGCGCATCCAGGTCATGCCGGGAGCGCGCAGTTTGTAGATCGTGCAGGCCACGTTGATGCCGACCGTGGTGCTTGCGAGCGAGGCGAGCGAGACCGCCCAGATCCAGTAATCCGGGCCAGGCCCGCCGCTGTAGGACAGTTCGGTGTAAGGCGGGTAGCCGCTCCAGCCGCCGGTCGAGAACTCGCCCACCACCAGGGAGGCCATCATCAGCCCGGCCCCGGCGACGGTCAGCCAAAAGCCGATGGAGTTGAGATAAGGGAAAGCCATGTCGCGCGCGCCGATCTGTAGCGGCACCACGTAGTTGATCAGCCCGGTGATGAACGGCATCGCCATGAAGAAGATCATGATGGAGCCGTGAGTGGTGAAGAGCTGGGCGAAGTGCCCCGGCCCGACGATGCCCGGCGCATCGACCGCCATCGCTTGGTGGGTCCGCATCACCACCGCTTCGACCAGGGCCCGGCTCAGCATCACGCCGGCAAGCACGACATACATGATGCCGATCTTCTTGTGATCGAGGCTGGTGAACCACTCGGTCCACAAATACTTCCAGGCGCGCAGCCAGGTAATCAGCGCGAACGCCCCGATTGCGCCCAGCACCACGACCGCCCCGGCACCCGCGCCGATGATCTCGCTAAAACTGGGGTCGCGCCAGGCGCGTACGAAGGGCAGCGCGCCCCAGCTCAGTTGCCCGAACAGGAAGGTGATGAAGCCTGGCCCGGTCATTGTGTCCCGCCATGGCCGTGCGGCATGCCTTGGCTCACCGCCATTGGCAGGGGCCGCGGCGGCAGCTTGTCCAGTTCCAGCGCGTGCCCGCTCCGCTGCCGCAGCGACACGACCCGGTCGAACAGGCTGGGCTGCACCGCGCCGAAGGCGAGCGGGTGCGGCAATACGCTGCGGCGCGTGAGCTTCTCGTATTCCGTGTCGTCCAACCTGTTCGGCTGTGCTCGCACCTCCGCCAGCCAGCGGGCGAAGCCGCTGGTGTCGAGCGAGGCCACCTCGAACTTCTCATTCTGGAATCCCGTGCCATTGAACTGCACGTTTTCACCCCAGAATGCGCCGGGGACGCTGGCGGCGAAGTTGAGCTGGGTCCGCATTCCCGCCATTGCGGCAATCTGCCCGGCGAGGCGCGGCATGAGGAGCGACTGCATCACCGTCGCGCTGGTCAGGTCGAGGTGCACCGGCCGTCCGGCGGGAACCACCAGCCGGTTTACGGTGGCGACGCCCTGCTCCGGGTAGATGAAAATCCACTTCCAGTCGGCCGCGATGGCTTGGATGCTGATCGCTTGCCCCGGTAGCGGCTTGTATGGGTCGAGCCTATGGGTATCGCGCCACAGGAACACGGCGAGTACGACGACGATTGCGGTGGGCGGGATCCAGATCAGCCCTTCCAGCCACCAGTTGAAGCCCCATTGCGGCCGGTAGGCGTGTCTGGTGTTGGACAGCCGGTAGTGCCAGGCGATCAACGGCGTCAGCAGCAGCACTGGGCCGATCACGAGCAGCATAATGAGGCAGACGCGCACGAATTCATCACGGATCGTGGTCGCGGTAGGACCGGCTGGCGACAGGAAGCCACGGTCGAGCACGCCGCAACCGGCGAGCGAAACGATGACGGCCACAAGGCCGGCGATGGACCTGAGCGTCCGTAAGCTCCGGATCGCCAGATCGGTTCTTTGAGACCGGGCAGGAAGGATCGGGCGCATCGCAAGCCATTACGCGATGCGTCACCAAGCGTTGCGTGGGGATTGTTGGCGTTTGTGTGAGAACGCCGGCGCACGCCGCGCTTTGACCCCTGGCCGCCTGCTGCACTGCCTGGCTCCTCCAGAGGCAGCCAAGGGCTTCCTGGGCGTGCAGGTGGATGATCCCCGCCTTTCGGCCGTGCTCCCGGCCGGGGCGGAGCCGCTGGTGTTGCACGAAGGCACATTGCATGCCGAGGGGCCGGCATGGCATCCGGCGCGCCACCTGCTGTTCTGGTCGGACGTGCCCAGCCGCCGCCTGCTCTCGCGGACGGGACGGTCTGGTTTGCCGACCCGACCTTCGGCATCCTGATGCCCAACCAGGGCAGCATCGTCGAGCCGGAACTCGACCATCGCAGCGTCTATCGTTTCGACTCGCGGACGGGCGAACTACGGCGCATGGCGGACTTCGAGCAGCCCGATGGATTCGGCTTCTCACCGAATGACGACGTATTGCTTAGGTTCACCCTGTCGTCGCAACAGTCATGTGGGCCAACCGCAAGTACCCGTCAAATGCCTCGGCCGGTGTCCTCCAGCCAAGCGTCTTGCGCGGCCTGGTGTTGAGGGCCAGCGCCACTGCCTGGAGAGCATTTTTGCTGTGAGCGCTCAGGTCGGTGCCTTTCGGAAAATACTGGCGCAGCAACCCATTGGTGTTCTCGTTGCTGCCCCGCTGCCATGGGCTATGTGGATCGCAGAAATAGGCGTCTAAGCCTGTGTCGATCTTCAGCCGTGCATGCTGCGACATCTCCGCTCCATGATCCCAGGTCAGCGATCGCCGGAGTTGCTCCGGCAAGCTGGCGATCGTGCCAGCGATACCGTCGCGGACGGCTTCGGCGCCATGTCCGGCCAGTGCAGGACCGTTGTTCACGCGAGCGTCCACACCGTGTTGCGCCATCCTCGGCAAGTGCGGCAGCATCGTGAACCGCGTCGTGCGCTCCACCGAGGTGCCGATCGCGGAACTCTCCAATCCCAAGATGAGGTCGCCTTCCCAGTGGCCCGGCACCGCCCGATCGGCCATCTCCGCCGGGCGTTCGCTGATCATGATCTCCGGCACGATGAAAGACTTGCCTCGTCCGCGGCTGCGCGCCCGTGGCACGCGCAACGCCCGCCCGGTGCGTAGGCAGGCGGTCAGTTCGCGACGCAGAGCCCCACGGCCTTGTACGTAAAGTGACCGGTAGATAGCCTCGGGCTGATGGGCATGGTATCATCGTGAAGGAAGCCGTGCCGCAGGCGGTGAGCAATTTGCTCGGGGTTCCAGGCTGATGCCGAACGCCGGTCCTTGCGCGGTCCATGTCGGCGACCTTTCCAGGGCACCGTCGGTCCGGGGATCGCCGCACCGCCTGGTGCCACGACCATGCCAGCCAGCCGATCCTGCACATAGGTTCGCGGCATCGCGTTGAGCACCAGCTTTGCAGGCTTCGGGCGCCGAGCAGCCCGTTCAGCATGCCATTGCGCCGTGATGGCCCGGTAGTCCAACTCGCCACCACGCGTGGCCGCATTGCGGCGCAGCTCTCGCGAGATCGCCGATCCCGACCGCCCCATGCGCCACGCGGGGATGTCTGCGGCCGAGCAGGCGTTCCCCGGCGTGGTGAGGTGCGTGCCGTTGTCCGTCGGCACGGTATGGATCGTGTAGGGCGCGGCCTTGATCGGGTTGCGCAGGAAGTTGCCCGCGACATGCCGGGTGGCCTTCTCGTGCAGCTCGGTGAGGGCGAACTCGCTGGTGCGATCGATGGCGACGAACAGGTGGAGCTTGCCCTGCCCGGTGCGCACCTCGGCGATGTCGATGTGGAAGTAGGCGAGCGGATAGCTCTTGAAGCGGCGCTTGTCGCCTTGCGCATCGGGCAGGCGGGAGATGCCGTGGCGCTGGGGACAGCGATGCAACGA
>JAYTQW010000211.1:0-2051 GCA_043746535.1 Rhodospirillales bacterium | reverse complement strand
GCCGAGACCTATGGCTGGTCCGACAGCTCGACCTACGTGAAGAACCCGCCGTATTTCGAGGGCATGACGATGGAGCCGGCGGCGCGTGGCGATATCGTGGGCGCGCGCGTCCTGGCGGTGCTGGGCGACAGCATCACCACCGACCACATCAGCCCGGCCGGCAACATCAAGCAGGCGTCGCCGGCGGGCGAGTTCCTGGTGCGGCACCAGATCCGTCCGGTGGACTTCAACAGCTACGGCGCGCGGCGCGGCAACGACGACGTGATGGTGCGCGGCACCTTCGCCAACATCCGCATCAAGAACGAGATGGTGCCAGGCGTGGAGGGCGGCATCACCCGCCACCAGCCGGACGGCGCGCAGATGCCGATCTACGACGCCGCCGAGCGCTACAAGGCCGACGGCGTGCCGCTGGTCATCATCGGCGGCAAGGAATACGGCACCGGCTCGTCGCGCGACTGGGCCGCCAAGGGCACCATGCTACTGGGCGTCAAGGCGGTGCTGGTCGAGAGCTTCGAGCGCATCCACCGCTCCAACCTGGTCGGCATGGGCGTGATGCCGCTGACGTTCAAGGACGGCATGGACCGCCGCAGCCTGAGGCTGGACGGCACCGAGACGCTCGATATCCTCGGCCTCGAACAGCTCAGCCCGCGTATGGACCTGTGGCTGGTGATCCACCGCGCGGACGGCGGCAGCGAGACGGTGCCGGTGCTGTGCCGGGTCGATACGGCGGACGAGGTGGAGTACTATCGCCACGGCGGCATCCTGCAATACGTGCTGCGCGGGATGGCGAGGGCGGCGTAGGCAAGGCAAGGGGCTTGGCCCCTTGACCCCATCAAAGGCGGAGCCTTTGAAATCCAATAGTTTCGGGGTCTGGGGCCTCCCGGCCCCAGCGGGTCCAGGGCAGCGCCCTGGCCTGGCTTCCTGATGTACGACGGCGACATCGCCACCAGCCGGGGCCGCGCGTGGCGTGAGAGCCTGTTCGCCGACCATGCCATCTTCCGGCTGGCGTGGGGCAACTTCGCCGAGGTGGTGCCAGGCAGGCTCTACCGCGCCAACCACCCGACGCCGGGCCGGCTGGCGCGGCTGGGCGCGCGCTACGGGCTGCGCACGCTCATCAACCTGCGCGGCCACCGGCGCTGCGGCTCCGATGCCTTGTCGCGCGACGCAGCGCGGCGGTTGGGGTTGCAGCACATCGACATGGCGTTCGAGAGCCGGGGCGCCCCGCACCGCGAGCGCATCCTGCGTTTCCACGCCATCTATCGGGCAATGGAGACGCCCGCGCTGATGCACTGCAAGTCGGGGGCGGACCGCGCCGGCCTGGCCTCCGGCCTCGCCATCCTGTTCGAGGGCGGCACGGCGGCGCAGGCGATGCGGCAGTTGTCGTGGCGGTTCGGGCATTTCAGCCGCAGCCCGACCGGCGTGCTCGACGCCTTCTTCCTGCATTACCAGACGATGGCGGAGGGGCGGCTGCCGTTCCTGGAATGGGTCGCGACCGAGTACGACGAGGTGGCCCTGCGCGCCGACTTCCGTGCCGGCGGCCTGTCCAGCTTCATCAACGACCGCCTGCTGGCGCGGGAGTAGGCAGCAGCCGGAACAGCCGCACCCGGCGCTCGCCGTGGTCCTCCAGCTCCATCGTCGTGGGCACGACGTAGGTCGCCAGGGTGGCGCCGTCCGAGGGCACATAGGCGCGGCCGGGATCGGCGACCCAAACCTCCGCCTGCTCGGCCATGCGGCGCAGCCAGGGCAGGATATGCCGGGTCATCGGCGCCTCGTAGCAGACGTCGCCGCACAGGATGATGTCCCAGCGGCACGACTGGCCCACCACGTCGCCGCTGGTGGCGGCCACCGCGACATCGTTCAGGCGCGCGTTGAGGCGGATCGCGGCGATGGCGAGCGGATCGATCTCCGCCGCCTCCACCGATGCCGCCCCGCAGGCGGCGCAGGCGATGGCGGCGAGGCCCCCGCCGGCGGCGAAGTCGAGCACCCGGCGGCCGTGCGCGTGGGCGGGATGGTCGAGTACATGGCGGGCGAGGGCCTGGCTGCCCGGCCAG
>JAYTQW010000210.1:0-6389 GCA_043746535.1 Rhodospirillales bacterium | reverse complement strand
CGGGCGCGGATCTGTTCCGGCCCGTCCATGCGGATGAACCATTGCGGCGTGGCGCGGTAGATCAGCGGCGCCTTCGAGCGCCAGCTATGCGGGTAGGAGTGGCGCAGCGTGCCACGCGCCAGCAGGCCGCCGGCGTCGGCGAGCGCCGCGCACACCGCGTCGGCGGCCTTGTGGACGTATAGCCCGGCGAACAGCGGCACCCAGGCGTTGAACTGGCCGTCATCGGCCACCGTGTCCGGCACCTCCAGGCCATGCGCGCGGCCCAGCGTGAAATCCTCCTCGCCGTGGCCCGGCGCGTTATGGACCAGCCCGGTGCCCTGCTCGGTGGTGACGTAGTCGGCGGCCAGCAGCGGCACGTCGTGGTCGTAGCCCTGGCCGCGCAACGGGTGCGCGGTGTTGAGGCCGTCCAACTCAGTCCCGCGCAGGACACGCAGGACGTGATGGGTGGCGATGCCGACTTCGGCGCATACCTGCGGCAGCAGCGCCAAGGCGACCAGCAGCCGCTCGCCGGCGCGGGCCAGCGAACCGTCGGCCACACTGTCGACGCGAACCAGCGCGTAGTCGATCTCCGGCCCGTAGACGATGGCGCGGTTGCCCGGCATGGTCCACGGCGTCGTGGTCCAGATCGCGGCGCTGGCGCCGTCCAGGTCGGGGGGCACGCCGCCGATGAACGGGAAGCGCACGAAGATGGTGGTGCTGACCCGGTCGTGGTACTCGATCTCCGCCTCGGCCAGCGCGGTCTTCTCGACGGTGGACCACATCACCGGGCGCAGGCCGCGGTACAACGCGCCGTTCAGCAGGAAGCGTCCGATCTCGCCGGCGATGGCTGCCTCGCTGGAGAAATCCATGGTGGCGTAGCGGTGGTCGAAGTCGCCGAGCACGCCGAGCCGCTTGAACTCCTCGGCCTGCACCGCCAGCCAGTGCGCGGCGTAGGCGCGGCACTCGGCGCGGAATTGCAGGATCGGCACCGCATCCTTGTTGCGGCCCGACTTGCGGTACTCCTCCTCGATTTTCCACTCGATCGGCAGGCCGTGGCAGTCCCAGCCGGGGATGTAGTGCGCGTCGGCGCCGCTCATCTGGTGGGCGCGGTTGATCACGTCCTTGAGGATCTTGTTCAGCGCGTGGCCGATATGCAGGTGGCCGTTGGCGTAGGGCGGCCCGTCATGCAGCATGAACGGCGGACGCCCGCGCCCCGCGGCGCGCAGGCGGGCGAACAGCCCCTGGCTCTCCCACCGCGCCAGCAACTCCGGCTCGCGCTTCGGCAGGTCGCCGCGCATCGGAAAGCTGGTGGTGGGCAGGAACACGGTGTCTCGGTAGTCGCGGCTGCTGGCAGCTAGGTCACTCATGGGGAAGGCTTATGCGGAGGCGGGTGCCGCGAGGTCAAGCAACCGCCGCGCCTCGGCCGCATCCACGGCGATCTGCGCGCACAGGGCGTCCAGCCCGTCGAACTTCCGCTCGCCGCGCAGGAACGCCACCAGGGCCACCGAGAGCGTTTGCCCGTACAGGTCGCCGGCGTAGTCGAACAGGTGGGCTTCCAGCCGCGATTCGGTGCCGGCGTTGACGGTGGGCCGGCGGCCGATGTTGGCCACGCCGCGATGCACCAGCCCGTCCGGGGTGCGCGCCAGCACCGCATAGACGCCGCGCGCCGGCTCCAGGTGGCGGCCGAGGGCGACGTTGGCGGTCGGGAAGCCGATAGTGCGGCCGCGCTTGTCGCCGTGCAGCACCTCGCCCTCGATCGCCCAGTGCCGGCCCAGCATGGCGGCGGCGCGTTCCGGGTAGCCGTCCTGCAACGCGCGGCGAATGCGCGAGGAGGAGATCGGCCCGTTACCCAGCAGCAACGGCGGCACGAAGGTAACGCCGATGCCCAGTGCCTCGGCGCGGTCGGCCAGGAATGTCACGTCGCCGCCGCGCCGGTGGCCGAACGCGAAGTCCTCGCCACAGACCAGGTGCGCGGCGCCCAGCCCCCCCGCCAATACATCCGATACGAACGCGTCGGCGCTCATCAGGCTGAACGCGGTGTCGAACGGCAGCTCGAATGTGGCGGCGACGCCGTGCTCGGCCAGCAGCGCGCGGCGGGCTGGCGGCAGGGTCAGGTGGAACGGCGGGTCTTCCGGGCGGAACAGCTCGCGCGGATGCGGCTCGAAGGTGAGCACGTTGAGCGGCGCGTCGGGGCGGGCGGCGTGGCCGGCGCGCAGCACCTGAAGATGGCCCAGATGCACGCCGTCGAAATTACCCAGGGCGACCACGCCGCCGCGAACGTCTTGCGGCACGTCCCGCCAGGTGGTGAAGCTGCGCATGACGGGGTTCTGTGCCAGAAAGCCGGTCGCCGTCAAAGCCGCCCCATCCTGCACCGCGAAAGGTCGCCATGACAGAGTCGAACCAGCAAGCCGCCGCCGACCTGTTGCTGGCGGCGCGCGCCGACCCGGCACGGCGATTGGCGGCGCTGCCCGAGGCGCTGCGCCCCGCCGACCAGGCCGCCGCCTATGCGATCCAGCGGTGCGTGATGGCCCAACTCGGCCTGATCGGCGGCTGGAAGGTGGGCGCCGCCAACCCCCAGGCGGCGCCGATCTGCGGCCCGATGCCGGCCAGCCGCATCGCCTTGCAGCCGATCACCTTGCCGATGGCCCCCGGCTATGAGCGTGCCGTGGAGGCGGAGGTGGCGTTCCGCATGAAGGCCGACCTGCCGCCGCGCGGGCGCGACTACACGCGCGACGAGGTGATCGCCGCCATCGCCTCCGCCCATCCGGCCATCGAGTGGCTGCAACCGCGCTTCCGCGACGCCGATGCGGTCGATCCGCTCAGCCACCTGGCCGACACGCAGTCGCATGGCGGCTTCGTCTATGGCGAGGCGGTGCATGGCTGGCACGGCATCGACTTCACAGCGGAGACGGTCACGCAGGCGGTCGGCAACGAGCCGGCGGTGACGCGCACCGGCAACCCCGGCGGCGAGATGATCCGGCTGGTGGCCTGGCTGGCCAATGTCGGCGCGGCCTGGGCCGGCGGCCTGCGCGCCGGGCAGTTCGTCACCTGCGGCTCGTGGACCGGCAAGACGATGGTCTCGGCGGGGCAGCGCGTGGCGGTAAGCTTTCCCTCGCTCGGCCGCGTCGAACTGACCGCCTGATGCGCCTGGCCGACATCCCGACCCCGGCGCTGGTGCTCGACCGGCGGGTGCTGCTGCGCAACATCGCGGCGATGCACCGCGCCGTGTCGCGGCATGGCGTGGCGCTCCGCCCGCACATGAAGACGGCGAAGTCGATCGACGTGGCGCGGCTGGCGCTGGGCGCGACCAGCACCGGCATCGCCGTCTCGACGCTGGCGGAGGCGGAGTATTTCCTCGGCCACGACCTGCCGGACATGATCTACACGGTGGGCATCACGCCGCAGAAGCTGGACCAGGTCGGCAAGCTGAACGCCGCCGGGGCGGCGATCATGGTGGTGACCGACGACGTGGGTTGCGCCGCCGCCATCGCCGCGCATCCGGCCGCGCCGCGCACGCTGATCGAGATCGACACCGGCGAGGGCAGGGGCGGCGTGGCGGCGGACGATCCGCAGTTGGAGGAACTGGCGGCCAGGCTCGGTCCGTTGCTGGCCGGGGTGATGACGCATGGCGGCCACAGCTATGCCGGGCGCGGCGCCGCCGACATGGCGCGCATCGCCGAGGCCGAGCGGTCCGGCGTGGTCGCCGCCGCGGCGCGGCTGGCGGCGGCGGGGCATCCGGTGCGGATCGTCTCGATGGGCAGCTCGCCGACCGCGCTGCACGCGGCCTCGCTGGCCGGCATCACCGAGTCGCGGGCCGGCGTTTACATGTTCGGCGACCTGTTCCAGGCCGAGATCGGCACCCACGGCGACAGCGACCTGGCGTTGACGGTGCTGGCCAGCGTGATCGGCCGCAAGTCCGGCAGCGTGCTGCTGGATGCCGGCGCGATCGCACTATCGAAGGACCGCAGCACCGCCGCCACCGCGCGCGACCGAGGCTATGGCCTGATGCTGGACCTGGCCGGGCAGCGCAGCTACGGCACCGCCATCCTGCTCCAGGCCTGGCAGGAGCATTCGTTGGTCGAACTCGATCCCGACGCGCACGCGCCGCAACTGGCCGTGGGCGCAAGGGTGCGGATCGCGCCAAACCACGCGTGTCTGACTGCCGCCGCGCATGACCGCTATTTCGTGGTCGAGGACGGCGATGCGGTGGTGGCGATTTGGCCCCGGGTAGGTGGGTGGTAGCTGGTGGACGGGTGGTAACTGCCGCGCCCGCAAGCTGGGCGGCGTTGCGGGCGACCGGGCAGGTGGCGATTCTCGCGCCCCGCCACGACAGGCTGATCGTCGGCGAACGCGAAGGAGGCGATCACGCCCCTCGTTTGCTGAAATCCACCATCGCGGCGAAGCCGGACTCGGTGCCCCACGCCAGATGGGTGCCGGCCGCGTTCCAGGCCAGCGCCGACACCGGGCCACGGCCACGCCCGGCCACCGGCAGGATGCGGCTGCCGGCGATGTCGGCCATCACCACCACGCCATCGGAGAAGCCCGCCGCCACTGCCTCCTGCTGCGGATGGCAGGCGACCTGGGTGCACAGCACGTTCTCGCCGCCGCCCAGCTCGGTGGGCGCCTTGCCCATCGGGCCGCCGCCGGTGAACGGCCACAGCACCACCGCCTCCGCGCCGGACGACGCCAGCCACCTGCCGCTGCGGGTGAACGAAAGCGCGGCGGTCTTGCTCGGGTAGCCGGACATGCGCATGTGCTGGCCGTCCGACAGCCGCCAGCCGTGCAGCGCGTTCTCCTGCATTGATGTCACCAGCGAGTCGCCGTCCGGGCTGATGGCGATGCCGGTATGGCTGCCCTTCCAGTCCAGCCTACGCGGGTTGTCGCTCTTGGAGGCCACGAACCACAGGCTGGCGCCGTTGTAGTGGCTGGCGCCGATGCGCTTGCCCTTCGCGTCGAAGGCGATGCCGGTGACGGTGGAGGGGTGCGACAGCGATTTCAGCAGGCCGCCATCGGCGTCGAACAGATGCACCAGCTTGCCGACGCTGGCGGCGATCAGGCGGGTGTTGCCGTCGCCGAAGCTTGCGACCTGTTCCACCCACTTCATGCCGTAGCTGGCAAGCTCCGCAAACGTGCCGTCGGCGGCCACGCGCAGCAGCCGGCCGTCATCGCCGCCGCTGACGAAACCCTCCGGCCCATCGGCGGCCAGCGCCAGCACCGCGCCGTCATGTGCCGCCACGCGACGCCACTCGGACGCGCCGGCGCCGAGCAGCCGGATGGTGCCGTCGCCCAGCCCGAACGCCGCCACGCTGCCGGCGCGGTTGAAGGTGCAGCGTGCCACGAATGCGCCGAGCTGCGCCTGTTCGCCCCTGGTGGCGAGGATGTGGTCCGGGTCGGCGGGCGGACGGGCGGTGGTGGCGCTCATTTCGCCGCCGTGGACTCGAAGCCGCGCCGCAGTTGCGGGCGATTGAGGTTGCGACCGATGAACACCAGCTTGCTGACGCGCGGCTCGCCATCCTTCCACGGCCCGATGTAGTCGCCGTCAGCGATCATGTGGACCGCCTGGAACGCGAACCGCCGGTCCTCGCCGACATAGGACAGGATGCCCTTGGTGCGCAGCAGGTCCGGCCCGCGTTCCTGCAACAGCGCACCGATCCAGGCCTGGAACCGGCCCGGATCGAGCGGCGCCGCAACCTCGAAGCTCATGCTGGCGATGTCGTCGTTGTGGCTGTGCTCGTCGTCGGTGAGGAAGTCGGGCGAGTGTTCCAGTATCCGGTCGAGGTCGAACGCATTCTGTTCCAGCAGCGCCGTCACCGGGACGTTGCCCTTCGTCGCGTGATGGATGGTGGCGAAGCGGTTGATGGCGCGCAGCCGCGCCTCGACCGCCACCAGCTCCTCGGCGGTCACGAGATCGGTCTTGTTCAGCACGATCACGTCGGCGAAGGCGATCTGATCGGCGGCCTCGTGGCTGTCGGCCAGCCGCGCTAGGACGTTCTTGGCGTCGACCACGGTGACGATGGCATCGAGCCGGGTCTTCGCCCGCACGGTGTCGTCGACGAAGAACGTTTGCGCGACCGGCGCCGGGTTGGCGAGGCCGGTGGTCTCGATGATGATGCCGTCGAAGCGGTCGCGGCGCTTCATCAGGCCGCCGACGATGCGGATCAGGTCGCCGCGCACGGTGCAGCAGATGCAGCCGTTGTTCATCTCGAACACCTCCTCGTCGGTGTCCACAACGAGGTCGTTATCCACGCCCAATTCGCCGAACTCGTTGATCACAACGGCGTATTTGCGGCCGTGGTTCTCGGTGAGGATGCGGTTCAGCAGCGTGGTCTTGCCGGCGCCGAGATAGCCCGTCAGCACCGTCACAGGTACTAACGCCGTGGATGTCGCCGCGTCGGCCATGTCGCCCGCTC
>JAYTQW010000209.1:0-7090 GCA_043746535.1 Rhodospirillales bacterium | reverse complement strand
GAGCCGCTGTCGATCCTGAGCCAGTACTGGCCGGCGTTCCTGGCCATCGTGCTGATGGTGGTGTGGAAGATGGCCGGCTTCACCATGATGCTTCTGCTTCCCGGCTTGCAGGCGATCCCCGGCGAGTTGCACGAGGCGGCGCGCATCGACGGCGCCAGCGGCGTACAGCGGTTCCGCCATATCACCCTGCCGCTGCTGCGGCGCACGCTGGCGATGACCTTGGTGCTGTCGGTCACCGGCTCCATCCTGGCGTTCGACCAGTTCTACATCATCAGCACCGGCGGGCCGCAGAACCGCACCATCACCGCCGTCTATTGGATCGTGAACACCTCGTTCGTCTCGTTCCGCATGGGCTACGGCGCGGCGCTGTCGATCGTGCTGATGCTGATCCTGCTGGGCGTGAACCTGATCCAGATGGCCCTGCTGCGTACGCGCGAGGGCGAGTGATGGCGCTCACCATTCGGCAGCGCGCGCAGCGGATAGGCGGCACCGGCGTCGCCTACCTCGCCGCCATGCTGTTCGTGGCGCCGATCGCCTGGACCGCGCTGTCGTCGCTGAAGCCGGCCGAGGAGGCGGCCCAGCCGCCGCTGCCGCCATGGCCCACCACCGGGCTGTCGCTCGACACCTACACCGCGCTGAACGGCTTCGGCGCCGGCGTGCTCACGCATTTCCTGAACAGCCTGGTGGTCGCCATCGGCGCCATGGCCATCACCTGCGCGGTCAGCCTGCTGGCCGGCTACGGCTTCTCGCGGTTCCGCTTCCCGCTGCGCAACGTGCTGTTCATCGCGATCATGGTCACCATCATGATCCCGTTTCAGTCGATCCTGACGCCGTTGTTCCTGGTGCTGAGCGCGCTCGGGTTGCAGAACAGCCTGGCCGGGCTGGCGCTGGTGTACGTGACCCTGCAACTGCCGTTCTCCGTGTTCATGATGCGCAACGCCTTCGACGCGGTGCCGAAGGAGATCGACGAGGCGGCGCGCATCGACGGCTGCGGCCCGCTCGCCATGCTGCCGCGCGTGCTGCTGCCGCTGGTGCGGCCCAGCCTGGTGACGGTGGCGATCTTCGCGTTCCTGGCATCGTGGAACGAGTTCCTGGCCGCCCTCGTGTTCCTGTCCGACAACGACAAATACACCCTGCCGGTGCTGATGAGCGCCCTGCGCAGCGGTCTCTACGGCTCGATCGACTGGGGTGCGGTGCAGGCGGGCGTCACCGTGATGATGGTGCCGTGCCTGCTCATCTTCCTGGTCCTGCAACGCTACTACGTCCGTGGCCTGACCGCCGGCGCGGTTAAGTAGCCATTCCCCTATGCCGAGGAGCCACCACGATGGATGCTGAACCGAACCGCGCGCCGCGCGCCCGCCTGCGTCCCCCCGCCGTACCGCGCGTGCGCATGGACGGGTTCTGGGGCGGGCGCATCGCCACCGTCCGCGACGTGACCGCGCCGATCCTGCGCCGCCGCTGCGACGAGGCCGGCATGATGGACCAGATCGACCCGTCCCGCCCGGTGCCGGCGCTGCGCATCCCGTTCCAGAACGGCACTGTCACCACGCAGATGTTCTGGGACTCCGACTACGGCAAGGTGATCGAGACCGCCGCCTATTGCCTGGCCCGGCGGCGCGACCCGGCGCTGGAGGCCACTATCGACGCGGTGATCGACCGTTTCGCCGCCTTGCAGCAGCAGGACGGCTACCTGAGCAGTTGGTATCAGCGCATGCAGCCGGGCAAGCGCTGGACCAACCTGCGCGACTGCCACGAGCTATACTGCGCCGGGCACCTGCTGGAGGGCGCGGTCGCCTATTTCCAGGCCACCGGCAAACGCCGCTTGCTCGACGTCATGGGCCGGTACATGGACCACATCGCCGCCATGTTCGGACCCGGAGCGGAGCAGCGTCAGGGCTATTGCGGCCATGAGGAGATCGAGCTGGCCCTGGTCAAGCTGTTTCGCGCCACCGGCGAGCGCAAGTACCTCGACCTGTCCCGCTACTTCGTCGACCAGCGCGGGCAGGAACCGAAATACTTCGAGTTGGAGGCGGTGGCGCGCGGCGAAGATCCGGCCGTCTGGCACCACGGCACCGCCGAGTACAACCAGTCGCATCTGCCGGTGCGCGAGCAGCCGAAGGTCGTGGGTCACGCGGTGCGCGCCATGTACCTGTATTCCGGCATGGCCGACGTGGCGGCGGAGTTCGGCGACGACAGCCTGCGCACGGCGCTGGAGCGGCTGTGGGACGATCTGGTGGCCAAGCGCATCTATGTCACCGGCGGCATGGGTCCGTCGGCCAGCAACGAGGGCTTCACCGCCGATTACGACCTGCCCAACCGCACCGCCTATGCGGAGACCTGCGCCGCCGTGGGACTGGTGTTCTGGGCGCAGCGCATGCTCGGCCTGTCGCCGCAGGCACGCTATGGCGACATGCTCGAACTGGCGCTGTACAACGGCGCGTTGGCCGGCATCTCGCTTGCTGGCGACACGTTCTTCTACGAGAACCCGCTGGAGAGCCGGGGCGACCACCACCGCTGGCAATGGCACCGCTGCCCGTGCTGCCCGCCCAACATCGCCCGGCTGATCGCCGCCATCGGCACCTTCGCCTATGCCGAGGGCGACGCTGAACTCGCCATCCACATGTATGCCGCGAGCGAGGCGGAGCTGCATCTGGCGGATGGTCGCGTGACGCTGACGCAGGCCACCGACTATCCCTGGAGCGGCGACGTGCGTGTGGCCGTGGCACCGGACCGGCCGCGCCGGTTTGCGCTGCTGCTGCGCATCCCGGCCTGGAGCCGCCACAGCACGCTGGCGGTCAACGGCGAGCCGCTCGACCTCGTCGCCATCACCCATGACGGCTACGCGCGGGTGGAACGGGAGTGGGCGGCGGGCGACGTGGTGGCGCTCGGGCTGGATCTCGCGACGGAGCGGCTATACGCCAACCCGGCGGTGGCCGACGACGCCGGCCGGGTAGCGATCCGGCGCGGGCCGCTGCTGTATTGCCTGGAAGCGGTGGACAACCCCGGCGTCGGCCTGTCCCAGGTCGTCATCCCGCGCGATGCCGTGTGGACGGCGACATTCGAGCCGGCCCTGCTCGGCGGCGTCACCACTTTGCACGCCGATGCACTGGCCGAGCAGACCGCCGATTGGAACGCCGCGCTGTACCGCACCGAGCCACCGCGCACGACGCCGATGCCGGTCACGGCGATCCCGTACTATGCCTGGGACCACCGCGCTGCGGGCGAGATGCTGGTCTGGCTGCGCGCCGGATAGGCCTACTTGTCGGCGGACTTGGCCGAGGAAGGCTTCGGTGCCGCCGGGAACTTCGGCGTGCCGGCCACCTTCACCACGGCCTTGTCCGCCTTCGGCTTCTTGGTCTCACGGTTGCTGCGCAACTGTCCCTTGGCCATGGCGGTATTCCCCTCGCGGATGTGTGGCATCGTATGATGGAACGCTGCCGCAGCCCGTGCAAGACAGTTGCGGAGAGGGGTAGTGTCTCAGTTTGAAATTTGATGGCACGGTCCTCGCGCGGGGGGCTCGTTGCTATATACTTGGCGCAAAGCATACGGGAATAAACCATGTCCAACACAACCGAGTATGAGTGCCAAGCGTGGCAAGGCAACACACTTCTAAGCAGCAGAGTCTTCGAGGCGACCGGCATCGACGAAGCCAAGGCAGAAACTCGGAAGTGGCTCGCTGGACTCAACTCGAATCCCTCCTCGACCCAGGCCGTCCTTCTGCTTGGCGGACATGTTGCATGGGCGTCCCCGCTGCCAGAGGTTCGATAGATGCCTCGCGGCCCCAAAGGCGAGCACCGCCCTGCCGAGAGGCAAGGCGACATCTGGACCGTTGCCGGCGGCCAGGATTATGCGGGCAAGCCGCGTGCTGCGGCCGTCGTCCAGGGTGACGGTTTCGACGCGACCGACGCAATAGCCACATGCGCCATCACCACGAACGCGACGGACGCGCCGCTGTTCCGCCTGTCGGTGGAACCGAATCAGCGCCACAGCCTGCGCGCGGCGTGCCGCCCGATGGTGGACAAAATCTCCACCGTCTCAAAGAGCAAGATCGGCGCTCATATCGGGAAATTGGACAACGAGGATACCCTGCGGCTCGACAGTGCCGCGCTCGTGTTCCTTCGACTTGCGGTTTCGCTACGGGCAAAGGAGACCGCTGAACTAACCAGAGACAATGATGACCCTGCCACTTGGCGTTCCGCGTGACGCACTCCTGGATGCCGGTTCCAGCGAGGACAAGTCGCGCAAGGCATCCGGGAAGTCAGCCAACTACGAAAGTCGCCCGAGTGACCGATCGCCCGAGCGAGCGGAGAATTGGCGGAGGGGATGGGATTCGAACCCACGGTACGCCTTTACAACGTACAACGGTTTAGCAAACCGTCGCCTTCAGCCGCTCGGCCACCCCTCCGCCTAGAGAGTTAGCGCACACGACGTTTGCTGATGCCGTCATAGATGGCGGCACCGGCGGCGTCAAACGCTTACCCGATCGCCTGCTTCAGCGCCGCGTTGACCAGCGCCGGATTGCCGCGGCCGGCCATCGCCTTCATCACCTGGCCGACGAAGAAGCCGAACAGCTTGTCGCGACCACCCTGATACTCCGCCAGCTTGCCCGGGTTGGCGGCGACCACGGCGGCCACGGCGGCGTCGATGGCGGCGGTGTCGGTGACCTGGCGCAGGCCGCGCGCCTCGACGATGGCAAGCGGCATCTCGCCGCCCTCCACCATCGCCTCGAACACCTCCTTGGCAATGCGGCCGTTGATGGTGTCGTCGGCGATCAGGTCGAGCAACTGGCCCAGTGCCGCCGCCGACACCGGGCTGTCCTCGATGCCGCGCCCGGTGCGGTTCAGGGCGGCGAAGAAATCGCCGGTGACCAGGTTCGCCGCCTGCCGCGCGTCGCGCCCGCGCGCCACTTCCTCGTAGAAGTCGGCCGTCACCTGATCGGCCACCAGCACGCCGGCGTCATAGACCGGCAGCCCATACTGCGCCACGAACCGCGCCCGCTTGGCATCCGGCAACTCCGGGAGCGCAGCCTTCAGCGTCGCCACCCACGCCTCGTCCAGCACCAGCGGCAGCAGGTCGGGGTCGGGGAAGTAGCGGTAGTCGTGCGCGTCCTCCTTGCTGCGCATGGAGCGGGTCTCGCCCCGGGCAGGGTCGTACAGCCGGGTCTCCTGCCCGACGGTGCCGCCGGCCTCCCATACGCCGACCTGGCGCCGCGCCTCCGCCTCGATCGCGTGCATGACGTAGCGCACCGAGTTGACGTTCTTGATCTCGCAGCGGGTGCGGAACGGCTCGCCCGCACGGCGCACCGACACGTTCACGTCGGCGCGCATCGACCCCTCCTCCATGTTGCCGTCGCAGGTGCCGAGGTAGCGCAGGATGGTGCGCAGCTTGCGCAGGTATGCCCCCGCCTCCTCCGGGCTGCGCAGGTCCGGCTCGCTGACGATCTCCATCAGGGCCACACCGCAGCGGTTGAGGTCGATGAACGACTTGGTCGGATGCTGGTCGTGCAGGCTCTTGCCGGCGTCCTGCTCCAGATGCAGGCGGGTGATGCCGATATCCTTGGTGGCGCCATCGGCCAGCTCGATCTCGACCACGCCGGCGCCGACCACCGGATGCTGGTACTGACTGATCTGATAGCCGCTGGGCAGGTCGGCATAGAAGTAGTTCTTGCGGTCGAACCGGCTGACTAGGTTGATGTGCGCGTTGAGGCCCAGCCCGGTGCGCACCGCCTGCGCCACGCATTCGCGGTTGATCACCGGCAACATGCCGGGGAAGGCCGCGTCGACGAAGCTCACCTGCGTGTTCGGCTCGGCCCCGTACTGGGTGGCGGCGCCGGAGAACAGTTTCGACTGGCTGACGACCTGGGCATGGACCTCCAGCCCGACCACGATCTCCCACACGCCGTCGCCGCCCTCGATCACGTAGGTCATGCGACGTCTCCCGCCCGCAGCGTGGGCCGCGCGGAGAACCCCGCCGCCCGCTCGATGGCACCACCCACCGCGAACACCGTCTCCTCGTCGAACGGCCGCCCCAGCACCTGCAAACCGAGCGGCAGCCCGGCCTCGCTCAGCCCCGCCGGCACCGACAGGCCGGGGATGCCGGCCATGTTGGCGGGCACGGTGAACACGTCGTTCAGGTACATCTTGATCGGGTCGTCCATGCTCTCGCCCTGCGCGAACGCCGCCGACGGCGTGGCCGGCGTCAGCAGCGCGTCGACCCGCTGGAACGCATCGGTGAAATCCTTCAGAATCAGCGCCCGCACCTTCTGCGCACGCAGGTAGTAGGCGTCGTAGTACCCGGCCGAGAGCACGTAGGTGCCGATCAGCACGCGCCGCTTCACCTCGGCGCCGAACCCGGCGGCGCGGGTGCGCTCGTACAGTTCGGTCAGGTCGCCGCCCTCGACCCGCGCGCCGAACCGCACGCCGTCGTAGCGCGCCAGGTTGGACGACGCCTCCGCCGGCGCCACGATGTAGTAGGTCGCCAGCCCGTATTTGGTGTGCGGCAGCGACACGTCGACGATCTCCGCACCGGCGTCGCGCAGCCATGCCAGGCCGCACCGCCACAGCGCCTCGATCTCCGCCGGCATTCCGTCGCTGCGGTATTCGCGCGGCACGCCGATGCGCAATCCCCTCACACCTCGCGCACAGGCGGCGGCGAAGTCGGGCACCGGGCGCTCGGCGCTGGTGCTGTCCTTCGGGTCGAAGCCGGACATGGAGCCGAGCAGGATCGCCGCGTCCTCCACATTGCGCGCGAACGGCCCGGCCTGGTCCAACGAGGAGGCGAATGCGACGATGCCCCAGCGGCTGCACCGGCCGTAGGTCGGCTTGATGCCGACGATGCCGCAGAAGCTGGCCGGCTGGCGGATCGAGCCGCCGGTGTCGGTGCCGGTGGCCCCCAGCGCCAGCCTGGCCGCCACCGCCGCCGCCGAGCCGCCGGACGAGCCGCCCGGCACCAGCGGCGCCAGTGCCCCCGCCGGCGTCCACGGGTTGGTCACCGCGCCGAACGCCGAGGTCATGTTGGACGACCCCATGGCGAACTCGTCGAGGTTGGCCTTGCCCAGGAACACCGCGCCATCACGCAGCAGTTGCGCCGT
>JAYTQW010000208.1:0-6487 GCA_043746535.1 Rhodospirillales bacterium | reverse complement strand
GATGGCGATCGGCACCGAGACCGTCAAGCCGGTGGACATGCTCGTCGGCCCCGGCAACGCCTATGTGGCGGAGGCCAAGCGGCAGCTGTACGGGCGCGTCGGCATCGACCTGTTCGCCGGCCCGACCGAGACCCTGGTCATCGCCGATGACAGCGTCGACGGCGAACTCTGCGCCACCGACCTGCTCGGGCAGGCCGAGCACGGCCCGACCTCGCCGGCGATCCTGCTGACCACCTCGGCGCGTCTGGCGCGCGACACCATGGCGCAGGTGGAGCGGCTGCTGGCCATCCTGCCCACCGCCGAGGTCGCGCGGCAGGCCTGGGAGGCGTACGGCGAGGTGATCGTCTGCGCCGACGACGACGAGATGGCGCGCGAGGCGGACCGCATCGCCTCCGAGCATGTGCAGGTGATGACGCGCGACCCCGACTGGTTCCTGACGCGGCTGACCAACTACGGCGCCCTGTTCCTCGGGCCGCGCACCAACGTCGCATACGGCGACAAGGTGATCGGCACCAACCACACGCTGCCGACCAGGAAGGCCGCGCGCTACACCGGCGGGCTGTGGGTCGGCAAGTTCCTCAAGACCTGCACCTATCAGCGCGTGCTGACCGACGCCGCCTCCGCGATGGTCGGCGCGTACTGCTCGCGGCTGTCGATGCTGGAGGGCTTCGTGGGCCACGCCGAGCAGGCCAATGTGCGCGTCCGGCGTTATGGCGGCCGCAACGTGCCGTACGGTCAAGCCGCCACCTGAACTTTTCGCCGGCGTGCCGCCGAACAGGCCCGGCATGGCGGACAGGTTGCCCTTGCGACTCGGTTCGCCCGCGTTAGACTCGCGCGATGAAGTTCCTGCACGCGGCCGACATCCACCTCGACAGCCCGATGACCGGCCTGCGCGGGCGTGCGGCCATTCCCGTCGCCGTCATCGAGAACTGTGCCCGGCGCGCGTTCAGCGCCATGATCGACCTGGCGCGGCGGGAAGACGTGGCGTTCGTGGTGATTGCCGGCGACCTGTATGACGGCGACTGGAAGGACTACTCGACCGGGCTGTTCTTCGCCGAGGAGATGCGGCGGCTCGACCGGCCCTGCATCCTGCTGCGCGGCAACCACGACGCCCGCTCGGTCATCTCCCGGTCGCTGCGCACGCCCGCCAACGTGCGCGAGTTCTCGTCGCGGACCTGCGAGACGTTCCACCTTCCGGAGTGGGACGTGGCGCTGCACGGGCACTCGTTCCCGCAGCGCGCGGTGCCCGAAGACCTGTCCGCCGGCTATCGCCCGCCGATGGCGGGGATGCTCAACATCGGCGTGCTGCACACCTCCGCCGAGGATGCCGGCGAGCACGAGACTTACGCGCCGTGCCGCCTCGATCAACTGCTGCTGAAGGGCTACGACTACTGGGCGCTCGGCCACGTCCACCAGCGCCGCGTGCTGGCCGAGCGGCCATGGGTGGTGTTCCCCGGCAACCTGCAAGGGCGGCACGTGCGCGAGACCGGGGCCAAGGGCTGCACGCTGGTCACCGTGGCGGACCGCCGCGTGGTCGAGGTGGAGCATCGCACGGTCGACGTGGCGCGCTGGGCGGCGATCGAGGTGGACGCCGCCGGCGCGGATGTCGCCAGCCTGACCGGGCGCATCGCCGCCGGCGTGGCGCAGGCGGTGGCGGCGGCGGACGGGCGGCCGGTGCTGGCGCGGCTGATCCTGACCGGGGCGACGCGGCTGCACGCGGCGCTGCTTGGCGACATCGACCGTCTGGCCGCCGAGTGCGGCAACGCCGCCAGCGAGGCGGGCGGCGCGCTGTGGGTCGAGTCGGTGCGGGTGCGCACCCGGCCGCTGCCGGCCGACAACGCCGACGCGCTGGCGCCCTTGCGCACCGCCTTCGCCGAAGGGCTGGACGACCCGGCGCTGGTAGGGCGGCTGCTGGAGGATTTCGCGGCGTTGCGGCAGAAGCTGCCGGCCTCCGCCCGCATCGGCATCGACTTGCCCGAACACGCCGATGGGCTGCGCGGCCTGGCCGACGAGGCATGGCATCTGGTGGCGGACGCGCTGGCGGCGGTGGCATGAGGCTGCGCCGGCTCGAGCTGATCCGCTACGGCCATCTGAGCGACGTGGCGCTGGACTTCCCCGAGGGCGTGGCGTTGCACGTCGTGCTGGGCGCCAACGAGGCGGGCAAGTCGACCGCCCTGGCGGCCATCGCGGATGCCCTGTTCGGCTTCGGCGCACGGTCGGACTACGACTTCATGCACACGGGTCCGCAGTTGCGGGTCGGCTTCACCCTGGCCGCGCCGGATGGCGCCGAGGCCAGTTTCATCCGCCGCAAGGGCCGCGCCAACACGCTGCTGGACGCCGCCACCGAACAGGTATTGCCGGAGGAGGCGCTGCGCCGGTTCCTGGGCGGCGCCGGCCGGGAGGTGTTCCGCTCCGGCTTCGGCCTCAACGGCGCGCAGTTGCGCAAAGGTGGGCAGGAGTTGCTGCTGAGCCAGGGCGACGCGGGCGAAAGCCTGCTGGCCGGCATCGGGTTGCCGAACGTGCGCGCCGCGCTGAACCAGTTGGACGAGCGGGCGCGGGCACTGGTCGGCGACGGGCGTGGCCGCCGCCTGCTGTCGGAGGCGTTGGCCGCTTGTAGGAAGTCGCAACAGGACATCGACACCAGCAGCGTGACCTCGGGCGCCTGGAAGGATGCGGATGAGCGGCTGACCGACGCGGTCACGGCGCTGGCGGGCGTGCGGGAGCGTGAGCGCGCACTCGCCACCGAGGGCAGCCGGTTGGAGCGTGTGCGCAGGGTGCTGCCGCTGCTGCGCCTGCAAGACGCGGCCCGCGCGGAACTGGCGGCGGTGGCGGACGCGCCGGCATTCCCCACCGACGCGGCGGAGCGGCTGGCGCGGCTGCTGGCGGCGCGGCGTGAGGCCGCGCGCGATGGCGAACGCACGGCGGAGGCGTTGGCCAGGCTGGCCGAGGCTCGGGCTGGCCTGCCGGCGGATGCCGCGGCACTGGCGGCACAGGATGAGATCGACCTGCTGACGGACGCCCGCCCGGTGGCGTCGCAGGCATCGCGTGACTTGCCGGAGGCGCATGCCCGTGTCGCGGAAGCGCGCGCGCGGGTGGCCGGGGCGCTGGACGATCTCGGGCTGGCGCTCACGCCCGAGGCGGCGCGCGATGCGGTGCCGGCGACGCTGGCGCGACGGAGTGTGCAGGAGCTGATCCGCGCGCACGCGGCGCTGATGGCGACGCGGGAGGCGGCGGCGGCGGCGCTGACGGCATCGCGGCAGGCGCATGACCGGTCTGGCGAGGTGATGCGCCGGTCGGTGGCGCCCGCCGACCCGGCGCTGTTCCGCCGCACCATCGAGGCGGTGCGCGGCGAGGGCAGGCTGGACGCCGAGCGTGTCGCGGCGGCGCGCGGCCACGCCGACGCCACCGCCGCCGCGAATGCGGCCCACTCGGCGCTGCCGCTATGGGCTGGCGACATGACGGCGCTGGTCGCCTGCCCGGTCCCGCTGGCGGCGGATTGCGAGGCGGTGGCGGCGCGCATGGGCGAGGCCGAGGCGGCATTGCTGGCGGCGCGCGCGGACGCGCAGGCGATGGCGCGCGAGATGCGGGAGATCGAGGACGACCTTTCGCGCCTCGCCAGCGGCGAGACCATGCCGACGCGCGAGGCGGTTGCCTCCGCCCGCGCCTCGCGCGACGAGGCATGGCAGGGCATCCGCCATGCCCACGAACACGCCGCCGAGGCTACGCCAGCATTGGCGGCTACGTTCGAGCGCCTGCGCGATGCGGCGGACCAGCTCGCCGACCGTCGCGCCGACGAGGCGCAGCGAGTGGCCGAGTTCCTCGCCGCCCGGGCACGGCTGGGCCTGCTGCACACGCGACAGGACGCGGTCGCGGCGGCGCTGATCCAGGCCGAGGCCGCAGCGGGCGATGCCGCCGCCGCCTGGACCGCGCTGTGGGCGCCGACCGGTCTGCGGCCGGCCGCCCCGGCGGCGATGGCGGAGTGGCGGCGGGCGCGGGCGGAGGTGCTGCGGCTGGCGGAGACGCAAACCAGGGCGCTGACGAAATACGATGGCATCGCTGCCGCGCATGACGCCGCGCGCGCCGCCCTGACACCGTTCGTGCCGCCCGTCGCACCGCCGGAGACGTTGGCGGCGATGCTGCTGCGGGCAGAGACGGCGTGCAGCCTCGACGAGGCGGCGATGGCGGCGCACCGGGAGCGCGTGGCCGCCCTCACGCGCGAGCAGGAACGGCTGCCGGCGTTGGCTGACGCCCTGGAACAGGCCGATCTGGCGTTGCTGGAATGGCGCTCGGCATGGTCGGCGGCAATGCCGGCGCTTGGTCTGCCGGCGGCTGCGAGCGTCGCGGTCGCGGAGAACGGCTTGGCCGCCTGGGCGCGCATCGCCGAGACAGCGCCGGCCTGGCGCGAGGACGAGCGCCGTCTGGTCGACATGGCCGCCTGCATCGAGCGCCATGAGCATGCCGCGCGGGCGCTGTCGCACCGGCTGGGCGAGGCGGCCAGCGAGGAGGCCGCACCGTTGGTTGCCGCACGGCTTGCTCGTCGCTTGGCCACCGCCCGCAAGGCCGCCACCGATGCCACCGACCTGGCCGCGCGCGTGGTGGAGCATGAGGCCGCCGCCGCCGACGCCACCGCCCACCTGCATGCGGCGGAGGTGGCGCTGGCGGCGATGCGGCGGTTCGCGGCGGTGGCGGACGATGACGAACTACAAGCATCCATCGCCCGCGCCGATGTCCGCGATGCGGCGGCGGCGGCGATCCGCGCCCATGGCGACGCCCTGCTGGCGCAGGGCGACGGCCACACCGAGGACGCGCTGCGGGCCGAGGCGCTGCCGGTGGATGCCGACAGCCTGCCGGCCAGGGTGGCGGAGATCGCGGCGGCGCAGGCGGCATTGGGCGCCGAGCGCGAGCGGTTGAGCGCGGCGCGGACCAGGGTCGAGGCCGAACTGGCCGCGATGCGCGCGGGACGCGACGCCGCCGGCCGCGCGCAGGAGGCCGCGGACGCGCTGGCGGCGGCGCGGGGCCACGCCGAGAGCTACGCGCGGCTGCATGTGGCGCGCGAGTTGCTGCGGGCCGGCATCGAGCGCTTCCGCGAACAGCAGCAAGGCCCGCTGCTGCGCGCCGCCGGGGCGCATTTCACCCGCCTGACCGCCGGCCGCTACGTGCGGCTGGTCGCCGACCAGGACGCGGGCGGCCGGGCGATGCTGCACGCGGTGCGCGACATCGGGACCGAATGCCCGGTCGAGGCGCTGAGCGAGGGCACCCGCGACCAGCTCTATCTGGCGCTGCGCCTGGCCGCGATCGAGGCGCATGTGACGGCGGCCGAGCCGCTGCCGCTCATCGCCGACGACCTGCTGGCGCATTTCGACGACGCGCGCGCGGCGGCGGCGATAGCCTCGCTGGCCGTGCTGGGGCGGACCACGCAGGTGATCCTGTTCACCCACCACGACCACATCGCTGGCCTCGCCGCCCGCCAGGCGGGCGTGGCGGTGCAGCGCCTCGCCTCCCCCTCCCCTGCGGATGCGTGGCAGCCGGTCCTCGCGGTAAGTTAGGAAAACGCTTGAACATGATGGATGAGGTGGCGCCTGCGCCGCGCGCCCGGCTCACTGCCACGTTCCAGCCGGCGCTGAATGCGGCGCTGTGGCAGAACCACGTCCCGGTGCTGGCCGACCTGTCGCTGATGAACATGGGCGAGGCCACGCTGGACGAGGTCGTCATCGATCTGGCCTGCGAGCCGGCGGTCATCCGCCCCCGCTCCTGGCATGTCCAGCAACTCGGCCCCGGATCGATCCAGGCCGATCTGGACCGCGACGTGCAACTCGACGGCGCCATGCTGGAGGCGCTGACCGAGGCGGTGCGCGGCAGCGTCACGCTGACCGCCCGTTGCGCCGGCGCGGTGGTGGCGCAATGCCAGCAGGATGTCCGCGTGCTGGCGCACAACCAGTGGGGCGGCACCGCCGGCCTGCCGGACATCCTGGCGGCGTTCGTGCAGCCCAACGACCCGGCGGTGGCGCGCATCGCCCGCGACGCCTCGGACCTGTTGCGCGCCAGCGGCAGGCCGGACAGCCTGGAGGGCTATCAGGGCAGCAAGGCGCGGGTCTGGGACCAGGCGCAGGCGATCTGGGGCGCGGTGTGCCGGCTCGATCTGCGCTACATCAACCCGCCGCCCTCGTTCGTGGGGAACGGCCAGCGCATCCGCTCGCCGCATCAGGTGGTGGAGGAGCGCCTCGGCACCTGCCTCGACCTTGCCGTGCTGTTTGCCGCGTGCCTGGAGTTCGTCGGCCTGCGCCCGCTGATCGTGTTGCAGCAGGCCCATGCGTTCGCCGGGCTTTGGCTGTCCGAGGGCGACTTCGGCACCTCCACGGTGGACGACGCGCCGGGGCTGCGCACGCGGCTCAAGCTGGATGACCTGCTGCTGTTCGAGACGACCTCGGCCACCCACGCGCACAAGCCTGGCTTCAGCCAGACGCTGGCGGCCGGCGCCGAGCACCTG
>JAYTQW010000207.1:0-5097 GCA_043746535.1 Rhodospirillales bacterium | reverse complement strand
GCAGGGCTTCACGGTCCCGGTCGGCGCCTGGATCGCCGGCGTCGGCGAGCGGCTCGGCCCGATGGTGGCGCGCCAGCCGGGTGTGGCCGAGGTGGCCGATCCGGCCCGTGTCGCGGCGTTGTTCCGCAACGCCGGCTCCGGGCGGCACCACGGCTTCGCCGCCTGGACGCTGCTGTTCTACGCGCTGTGGCACCGCGCCCATGTGCTCGGCCTGCCGCCCTCGGGCGACGTGTTCGAGACGCTGGGGGCGCATTGATGGCCTTCGACCTGCTCATCCGTGGCGGCGCCTGCGTCCTGCCATGGGGCGAGGTCGCGGTGTGCGACGTGGGCGTGCGCGCCGGGCGCATCGCCTTCCTGGGCGATGCCGGCCACGCCGGAGCGGCGGAGGTGATCGAGGCGCGCGGGCTGCACGTCCTGCCCGGCATCATCGACCCGCATGTGCATCTGCGCGATTCCGGGGTCGCGGGCACCGGCGACGCGGCGGTGGAGACGCTGGCCAGCGGCACGCGCGCGGCCGTGCTGGGCGGCGTCACCAGCGTGTTCGACATGCCCAACACCACGCCCGCGCTGACCGACGCCGCCAGCCTCGCCACGAAGCGAGCGCTGGTCGGCCGCGACGCCTGGTGCAATGTCGGCCTGTACGTCGGCGCCACGCGCGGCAACGTCGCCGCCCTGCCGGCGCTGGAGGTGGCGGACGGGGTGTGCGCGGTGAAGGTGTTCGCCGGCAGTTCGACCGGCGACCTGATGATCGAGGACGACGCCTCGCTGGAGCGGGTGATGCGCTCGGGCCGCCGCCGCATCGCCTACCACAGCGAGGACGAATACCGCCTGCGCGAGCGCCGGGCGCTGTTCGCGGCGGGGGACCCGTATGCGCGCCATGCCGAGTGGCGCGATGTCGAGTGCGCCTTCCTCGGCACCCGCCGGCTGGTGGCGTTGATGCGCCGCACCGGGCGGCCCGGCCATATCCTGCACGTCTCCACCGCCGAGGAGCTGGATTACCTCGACGGCCACCGCAACCTGGTCAGCGTCGAGGTGCTGCTGAACCACCTGACCCAGGTGTCGCCCGACGCCTACGAGCGGCTCGGCGCCTATGCGGTGATGAACCCGCCGATCCGCGAGCGCCGCCACCTGGACGCCGCCTGGGCCGCCGTGCGCGACGGGCGCGTGGACACCATCGGCTCCGACCACGCGCCGCACTCCCACGCCGCCAAGGCGCGGCCATGGCCGGATACGGCGGCCGGGCTGACCGGCGTGCAGACGCTGCTGCCGCTGATGCTGGACCACGTGGCGGCCGGGCGGCTGTCGCTGGCGCGGCTGGTGGACCTGATGAGCGCCGGGCCGGCCCGCATCTATGGCGCGGTGGGGAAGGGGCGGCTGGCGCAGGGGGCGGACGCGGATATGACGCTGGTCGATCTGGCGGCGCGGCGGACGATCACGAACGACTGGATCGCCTCGCCGTGTGGGTGGACGCCGTTCGATGGAGTGAAGGTGACGGGGTGGCCGGTGATGACGGTGGTGGCTGGCGCGGTGGTCATGCGGGAGGATGCCGTGATGGGCGAGGCGATGGGAAAGACATTGCGATTTCAGTAGTATATGTCTTGCGTTTTACGCTTGACATACTACGCATTGCGTTCATACATGTGTCTTGAGGGCTATGTTTCCCCGCGCCTCATTTGAGAGAAATATTATGATCAGAAGCGAATTGGTGTTGCGGGGAGATAGAAATGATAAAATCTATTACGGGCGCTGCGACAAGGCAATTTGTAGTCCAAGCCAAATCAAAATTTTCTGGTCTCGATGAGGAGCTTGCGAAGCAGAGGCTCAACGAATTATCGGCGGCCTCATCTCTTCAAAGCCTCGGAAATCTTAACAGCGTTGGTCTTCATAAACTCAAAGGGCCGCTTCGCAGTTTTTGGTCGATCGATGTCAATGGTCGGTGGCGGATCAAATTCAAGTTCAAAGCTGGCGATGCCTACGAGGTGGAGATCATCGACACGCACTGACCGGGTTGGTGCATGGTGGAGCGATGCAAGACGAAATCTTTGACTATCCGGGTGGCTTGGCTTTGCCGCCAGTTCACCCCGGTCGCACCCTTGCCGCTGAGTTGGTTGCGCGCGAACTGACCGCGAATGCGTTGGCACTCAAGCTGCGTGTCCCAGCCAACAGGCTGTCGGACATCGTGCGCGGACATCGTGGCATATCACCCGAGACCGCTCTCCGGCTTGGCCGCTTCCTCGGAACGGGCGCGCAGTTCTGGATGGCCTTGCAAGCGAACTACGACCTGGCGCTCGCCGAGCGGGAGTTAGGCCCAATCATCGAACGCGAAGTGGAGATCGCCTGACCTGAACTCCACGCTTTACCCTCGCCGCCGCTCCAGATCCGGCAGGAACGCCGTCAGCAGCCCGATCGCCGGCAGGAATGCGCACACGCGGTACACCACATCGATGCTGGTCCAGTCCGCCAGCAGGCCCAGCCCCGCCGCGCCCAGGCCGCCCAGCCCGAACGCCAGGCCGAAGAACAGGCCGGAGATCAGGCCGATCTTGCCGGGCACCAGCTCCTGCGCGAACACCACGATGGCGGAGAACGCCGAGGACAGGATCAGGCCGATCGGCACCACCAGCACCAGCGTCCAGGCGAGGTTGGCGAACGGCAGCACCAGCGTGAACGGCAGCACGCCGGCGATCGACCCCCAGATCAGGTATTTGCGGCCGATGCGGTCGCCGATCGGCCCGCCCAGGAAGGTGCCCACGGCGCCTGCGGCCAGGAACACGAACAGGAACAGTTGCGCGTGCTGCACCGACACGCCGAACTTGTGGATCAGGTAGAACGTGAAATACGTGCTGAGGCTGGCGAGATAGACGAACTTGCTGAACATCAGCGCCATCAGGATGCCGATGGCGCCCCGCACCCGGCGCGGCGACAGCGCCACGGCGCCGGGCGCCGCGCGGCGAGGACGCGGGCGGTTCAGGTGCATGTTGCGGGCGTACCAGCGCCCGACGTTGAACAGCACGGCGATGGCCACCAGTGCCACCAGCGAGAACCAGGCGACGCTGCCCTGGCCGTGCGGCACCACGATGAACGCCGCCAGCAACGGCCCGATCGCCGAGCCGGTGTTGCCGCCGACCTGGAACAGCGCCTGCGCGAAGCCGTAGCGCCCGCCCGAGGCCATGCGCGCGACCCGCGAGGACTCCGGGTGGAAGATCGACGAGCCGACGCCGACCAGTGCGGCCGCCGCCAGGACCATGGCGAAGCTGCCGGCCACCGACAGCAGCAGCAGGCCGGCCAGCGTCGATCCCATGCCGATGGCGAGCGAATACGGCATCGGCCGACGGTCGGAATACAGCCCCACCAGCGGTTGCAGGATCGAGGCGGTCAACTGGAACGCCAGCGTGATCAGGCCGATCTGCACGAAGTCGAGGGTGAACTTGTCCTTCAGCATTGGGTACAGCGCGGCGATCAACGACTGCATGGTGTCGTTCATCAAATGCGAGGCGCTGAGCGCCAGCAGGATGACCATGGTCGCCTGCTCGGCGGCGACCTGGCTGTCGTGGCTTGGCGTCTCGTAGGTCTGGCCCACCGTCTCGGCGGTCAGCTCGGCGGTGGTCAGCGACTTCTGCATGGGGAAACTCGATCGAACAACGGCCTGCCACAACGTTACAGGAGGCTACGCGCGGCCGCACACGCGGTTTGCGCAACGCGGCTAGGCGGGCGCGGACCACGCCACCGTTCCGCCTGTGGTAACGCGCCCGCGACGGCTGGTTTGCCCCGGACTGCCGGCGCCGCTATGGTCGCATGCCCGATGAACCCCGCGACGCGGGGGCGGATGGACCATAGAGGACCGTATTGCCTGATATTTTCGACGAGGTCGACGAGGACCTCCGCGCCGAACGGCTGCGGCGATGGACACGGCGCTTTGGCCCGCTGGTGATCGCGGCGGCGGTGGCCGTGGTGGTCGGCGTGGGCGGCTGGGAGGCCTGGAAATGGTTCGACCAGCGCGGCGCCACCGCCACCGCCACGCGCTATCTGGCCGCGCAGAAGATCGCCGATGCCCGGCCCGGTCCCGGACGCCAGGCGGCGGTGCCGCTGTTCGCCGCCATCGCCGCCAATGGCAGCCACCAGTACCCGACCCTGGCGCGGCTGCGGCAGGCGGCGCTGCTGGCCGATGCCGGCGACCTCAAGGGCGCCAGCGCGCTGTGGGACGCGGTTGCCACCGACAACGGCGCCGACAAGCTCCTGCGCGACCTCGCCGACCTGGAATGGAGCGAGCACAACCTCGACTCCGCCGACCCGGTGCAACTCGGCGCCCGCCTGCAACGGCTCGCGGCCCCTGACAACGCCTGGCATGGGCTGGCGCAGGAGGCGGAGGCATTGCTGGCGCTGCGGCAGGGCAAGCCCGACGCCGCCCGCCTGACGTTGAAGCAGTTGACGCAGGACGACGCGGTGCCGGAGGGCGTGCGCCGCCGGGCGCAGGGGCTGCTGGCGCAACTGGGGCCGGCCGCGGACGCCAAGGCCGTCAAGGGAGGCTCGTGATGGCCGATGCACCGATGCGTCCGTTTGGTCGCCGCGCCGCGCTGATGCTGCCATTGCTGCTGGGCGGTTGCCAGACCATCAGCGATTGGCTGGAGACCAACAAGCCGCCGATACCCGGCAAGCGGCTGCCGGTGATGGCGGCGAAGCGCGGCGTCAGCATCGACAACCCCGAGGGCCGGCGCGTCACCCTGCCTGCCCCGGTCGCCAACGCCGACTGGCCGCAGGCCGGCGGCGTGCCCTCGCACGCCATGGGGCATCTCGCCGCGCGTCCGGTGCTGGCGGAAAGCTGGCACGCCAGCATCGGCGAGGGCGGCGGCTATCGGCGGCAGATCACCGCCTATCCGGTGGTGGCCAATGGCCGTGTCGTCACCATGGACAGCGACGGCGTCATCACCGCCTACGACACCCAATCCGGCAACCGGCTGTGGCGTACCGAAACGCAGGGCAAGAAGGACCGCAGCACCAACGTCGGTGGCGGCGTGGCATTCGATGGCGGCGTGCTGTACGCGGCGACCGGCCGCGCCGAGGCGCTGGCGCTGGACGCCGCCAGTGGAAAGATCCTGTGGC
>JAYTQW010000206.1:0-3593 GCA_043746535.1 Rhodospirillales bacterium | reverse complement strand
CGGCTGGAGCCATACCTGCTCGCCGCCGCCGTGGCGCATCCGGACCGGGCCGGCGCGCTGCGTGCCCTGGCGCACGACACGATGGCGAACAAGCGGGCGCTGGTGCATGGCGATGTCAGCCCGAAGAACATCCTGGCTGGCCCGCATGGCCCGGTGTTCCTCGATGCCGAATGCGCGTGGTGGGGCGATCCGGCGTTCGACGCGGCGTTCTGCCTCAACCACCTGCTGTTGAAATGCCTGTGGACGCCGCAGGCCACGTCCGGCTTCCTGGCCTGCTTCGACGCCCTCGCCGCCGCCTGGCTCGCGGGCGCCGATTGGGAAAATCGCGCGCAATTGGAACGCAGGGCGGCACGACTGCTGCCCGGCCTGCTGCTGGCGCGGGTCGATGGAAAATCGCCGGTCGAATACCTGACCGATGCCGGCCGCGCCCGCGTTCGCTCCGTGGCGCGGCGGCTGCTCGCCGAACCGGTGGCAAGCCTGGACGCTGTCCGCGACGCCTGGGAAAAGGAACTGAGCGCATGAGCGAGCACGAGATCGTCTATCTGCATGGCCGCCGGGTGTGGGACAGCCGGGGCCGGCCCACGGTCGAGGCGGAGATCATGCTGGCCGGCGGCGCGGTCGGCCGCGCCATCGCCCCCGCCGGCGCATCCACCGGGTCGGGCGAGGCGCTCGACCTGCGCGACCGTGGCGAGAGCTTTGGCGGCTGGGACGTGGTGCGCGCGGTGACCAGCGTGAACGGCGAGATCGCGCACGCGCTGATCGGCCGGAACGGCTCCGACCAGGCGGCGCTGGACGCGGCGCTGATCGCCCTCGACGGCACGCCGGACAAGCGCCGGCTGGGCGCCAACGCCACCATCGCCGTGTCCATGGCCGCCGCCCACGCCGCCGCCGCCGAGGCGGGGGTGCCGCTGTACCGCCATCTCGGCGGCGACGACGCCGGGCTGCTGCCGCTGCCGCAGATCCAGATCTTCGGCGGCGGCGCCCATGCCGGACGGCGGCTCGACGTGCAGGACTTCATGGTCATCTGCCCGGCCGCGCGCAGCTTCGCCGAGGCGCTCGACATCACCGCCGAGGTGTATCGCGCCGCCGGCGAGGTGATGCGCGCACGCGGCGTATCGCTGGGCGTGGCCGACGAGGGCGGCCACTGGCCGGCGTTCGACCGCCCGGAACAGGCGCTCGACACGCTGGTGGAGGCGATCGAGCGCGCCGGGTTCGATCCGGGGACGGAGGTCGGCATCGCGCTCGACATCGCCGCCTCCGAGTTCCGCCACGGCGCACGCTACCAGTTCGCCGGCGAGACGCTGGAGACCGAGGCGCTGGTGGCGCGGCTGGTCGGCTGGACCGAGCGCTACCCGATCGTCTCGGTGGAGGACCCGGTGGCGCAGGACGACGAGGCCGGGTTCGTCGCCTTCACCCGCGCGGTCGGGGCGCGTGTGCAGGTGGTCGGCGACGATTTCCTGGTCAGCGACGCCGCGCGCATCGCCCAGGCGGCAAAGGCCGGGGCCGGCAACGCGGCGATACTGAAGCCCAACCAGCGCGGCACGCTGACCGAGACCCGCGGCGCCTGGGACGCCGCCCGCGCCGCCGGCTGGGGCGGCATCGTCTCGGCCCGCTCCGGCGAGACCGAGGACACCACCATCGTCCATCTCGCGGTCGGTTGGGGTGTCGGGCAGTTGAAGGTCGGCAGCTTCGCGCGCGGCGAGCGCACCGCCAAGTGGAACGAGGCGCTGCGCATCGAGGAGGCGCTCGGCCCACGCGGGCGTTTCGCGGGGGGCGCAAGTCTGGTACGCTCGCCCGCATAACTGGGGAGATGCCGTCATGCCGCGCTGCTGCCTGTGGGTCGAGTTCGAGCTGAAGCCGGGCGCCTGGGCGGCGTTCAACGCCATCATGCGCGAACACCGCGACAAGACGCTGGCCGAGGAGGGCGGCTGCCGCCAGTTCGACATCCTGCATCCCGAACTGACCGGCGGCCATATCGACGAGAGCCGGGTCATGCTCTACGAAGTCTATGACGACCACGCGGCGCTCGCGACCCACAACGCCGGCCCGCGCATGCCCCAGGTCGGCGCGGCCCTGGCGCCGCTGAAGAGCCGGCAGACCGTGGCCCTGTTCGCCCTCGACTGACCCGTGCCCACGCCGGCGGCTGACGCGGGCCTGCATTATTCGCTCGGCAACGCGCTGCTGGCCAGCGGCGACGCGGCGCGGGCGGAGGCCAGCTACGCCGCCGCCCTGGCGCTGGAGCCGCGCCATGCCGGGGCGCTGAACAACCGCGGCACCGCGCTCCGCTCGCTGGGGCGTGCGGCGGAGGCGGCGGCATCGTACCGCGCGGCCCTGGCGCTGCGGCCGGAGTTCGCCGGCACCCACAACAACCTGGGCTCGGCGCTGCTGGCGCTGCACCAGCCGGCGGCGGCGCTGGCGGCGCTGGAACGGGCGCTCGCGTTGCAGCCCGACTACGCCGAGGCGTGCAACAACATGGGCGGCGCGCTGCTGGCGCTGGACCGGCCGGCGGAGGCGGTGGCGTGGTTCCGCCGCGCGCTGGCGCTGGACCCCACGCAGTCGCAGGCGCGCTTCGGCGAGGGCCTGGCGCTGCTGACGTTGGGCGAGTTCGGCCCCGGCTGGGCGGCGTACGAGGCGCGCTGGCTGGACCCGCAGTTCCGCCGCGACGAGCGGGCGTACGACGCGCCGCTGTGGCTCGGCGACCCGCCGGTGCCGGACGGCGGCATCGTGCTGCACGCTGAACAGGGGCTGGGCGACGCCATCCAGTTCGCCCGCTACGCGCCGTTGCTGCGCGCGCGGGGGGCGCATGTGACGCTGGAGGTGCAGCCATCGCTGGTGGCATTGCTGCGCCCGCTGGCCGACCAGGTGGTGGCGGCCGGGAGCGAGTTGCCGCCGCACCGCTGGCATTGCCCGCTGATGAGCCTGCCGCTGGCATTCGGCACCGCGTTGCCCACCATCCCGGACACCGTGCCATACCTCGCCGCCGACCCGGCGCGGGTGGCGCATTGGTCGGGCGTGCTCGGCCCGCCGCATCACGGTCCGCGCGTCGGCATCGCCCTGTCCGGCAGTCCCGAGCACCCCGACGACGCGCTGCGCTCGATCCCGGCGGCGACGCTGCTGCCGCTGCTGGCGCTGCCCGGCGTCGCGTTCGTGCTGGCGCAGAAGGATCTCCGCCCCGCCGATGCCGCCGCGCTGCCGCCGGCGGTGGCGTTGCACGGCCTGGCGACACGGGATTTCAGCGACACGGCAGCGCTGCTGATGAACCTCGACCTGGTGATCTCGGTGGACACCTCGGTCGCCCATCTGGCGGCGGCCCTGGGGCTGCCAACCTGGATATTGGTGCAGCACAGCGCCGATTTCCGCTGGCTGCGCAAGCGGGACGACTCGCCATGGTATCCGACGGTGCGGCTGTTCCGGCAAGGCGGGGGCGAGGCCTGGGACGTGACAGTGGCGCGAGTCGCGGCGGCACTCCGCATCCGGTCAGCGGAAGCCGCCTAGCTACGCCCAGCCCCCATCCACGATCCAGGTCTGGCTGGTCGCCATGCGGCTGTCGTCCGCCGCCAGGAACAGCGCCAGCCGGGCCACGTCGGGCGGGT
>JAYTQW010000205.1:0-1878 GCA_043746535.1 Rhodospirillales bacterium | reverse complement strand
GCGCCTGACGTGTTTGTGTGCGCTGCCGCCTCGGCCGGACCACTACCCGCCGCGGAAGAGCCAACGCCACGGTAGCCCATTTCACTCAGTATTTCCTACGCGCCGGCCCGTGGTCCTGTTGACCGCGATGACCTGTGTCCGCCCGCCCGATTTCCGGGACGCGTCCGCATGTCCGTTTTGCGAAAGCCTCATTTGTGAGCAATCCTATCCCAACCGCCTCCCCCACCCCCCCCAGCACGGTGACTGGCGTCAGCTTCGAGAGCCTGGGCCTGATGCCCGCGTTGCTGAAGTCGCTGGCCAGCGAGGGCTATACCCATCCCACCCCGATCCAGGCGCAGGCGATCCCGCACGCGCTGGCCGGGCGCGACGTGCAGGGCATCGCCCAGACCGGCACCGGCAAGACCGCCGCATTCGCGCTGCCGATCCTGCAACGCCTCGCCTCGCACCCGAAAAGTATCCAGCGCGGCAGTTGCCGGGTGCTGGTATTGGCGCCCACCCGCGAGCTGGCCGGCCAGATCGCCGAGAGCTTCCGCACCTATGGCAGCAACACCAGCCTGCGCGTGGCGCTGATGTTCGGCGGCGTGCCGAAGCCACGCCAAGCCAAGCAGATGGCCAGCGGCGTCGACGTGCTGGTGGCCACGCCCGGCCGCCTGATCGACCACATGCAGGACCGCGCAGTGCGGCTGGATCAAGTCGAGATGCTGGTGCTGGACGAGGCTGATCACATGCTCGACCTCGGCTTCATCATCCCGATCCGCCGCATCATCCGCGACATCCCGAAGACCCGGCAGACCATGTTCTTCTCGGCGACCATGCCGAAGGAGATCACCGAACTGGCCGGCAGCATGCTGCGCGACCCGGTGCATGTCGCCGTTGCGGCGGCGGCCCCCACCGCCGAGCGCGTCGAGCAGCACGTCATCTTCTGCGACGCCAGCCGCAAGCGCCATGTCCTGCTGGACCTGCTGGTCGATGTCACCACCGGGCGCACGCTGGTGTTCAGCCGCACCAAGCACGGCGCCGACCGCATCGTGAAGCACCTGGAGGAGAGCGGCCTGCCGGCCGGCGCCATCCACGGCAACAAGAGCCAGGTGCAGCGTGAGAAAGCGCTGGCGCAGTTCCGCAGCGGCCACACCCGCGTGCTGGTGGCGACCGACATCGCCGCGCGCGGCATCGACGTGGACGGCGTGACCCACGTCATCCAGTACGACCTGCCCAACGTGCCCGAGAGCTACATCCACCGCATCGGCCGCACCGCGCGTGCTGGCCATGACGGGGTGGCGATCAGCCTATGCGACAACAGCGAGCGGTCGTTCCTGAAGAGCATCGAGAAGCTGATCCGCGCCCGCGTGCCGGTGATGGTGCAGCCGAGCGAGGCCCGTGCGGCAATGCCCAAAGCCGCCTGATCTGCGGCAGCCTATCGCGGTGACGAGGGCCGGCGGGAGCACTCCCGCCGGCCCTCGTCATGTCCGCACGACGGCATCGGCGACGCTTTCACGCAGCCGCAAGCCCGATGGCGATCCAGGCAACTGAAGTTGGCCCACCAGTTGCGCGGCCACGTTCCGCCACTCCTGGCGAGCATCGCCGGCGACCACCCGCGCGGGGACCGCACGCGCCTGTTCCAGCAACCGGCACAGGCCGTCGGCCAGGCTCGCGGCATTCGGCTCGCACATGATGGCCAGCGTCTCGTGGCCCAACTGCTCCGACAGGCCGCCGACGCGTGTCGCCACAACCCATCGCCCCGCCGCGACGGCCGCCGACGCGACCCCGCTCTGACTGGCCTCGCGATACGGCAGCACCAGCGCATCGGCCCAGCCGAGCAAGGCCCCGACCTCCGCCTCCGGCACCCAGCGGTTCTCGACCGTCACGCCCGGCAGCCGG
>JAYTQW010000204.1:0-3871 GCA_043746535.1 Rhodospirillales bacterium | reverse complement strand
GAGGGCGCCGGCTTGCAGCCGAACACGCTGCCGCGCCCGGTGGTGAAACAGACCACGTTGGCGCCGCCGGCGACCTGCCCGGTGGCCGCCACCGGGTCGTAGCCGGGGGTGTCCATGAACACGAAGCCCTTCTGCGTCACCGGTTCGGCGTAGCGCAGCACGTCCACCAGGTTGGTGGTGCCGCACTTCGCCATCGCCCCCAGCGACTTCTCCAGGATGGTGGTCAGGCCGCCGGCCTTGTTGCCGGGCGAGGGGTTGGCGTTCATCTCCGCGCCCTCGCGCGCGGTGTACTCGTCCCACCAGCGCATCAGCGCCACCAGCTTCTCGCCAACGGGTTGGGAAACCGCGCGCCGGGTCAGCAGGTGCTCGGCGCCATAGGTCTCCGGCGTCTCCGACAGGATCACGGTGCCGCCGTGGCGCACGATCATGTCGCTGGCCGCCCCCAGCGCCGGATTGGCCGACACGCCGGAATAGCCGTCGGAGCCGCCGCATTGCAGCGCCACGATCAGCTCGCTGACCGGGGCCGGGGCGCGCGCCACGTCGTTCGCCTCGGCCAGCGCCTCGCGCACCAGGGCGATCGCGGCGGCCACGGTCTTGCGGCTGCCGCCCATCTCCTGGATGTCCATGCCGCGCAGCCGCCCGGCCAGCTTCTGTTCCTCGACCAGCCCGCCCAACTGGTTCACCTCGCAGCCCAGCCCGAGCACGATGACGCTGGCGAAGTTCACGTGCCGCGCGTAGCCGCCCAGCGTGCGCCGCAGCAAGGTCAGCGGCTCGCCGGCCGACATGCCGCAGCCGGTCTTGTGCGTCAGCGCCACCACGCCGTCGACGTTCGGATAGTCCGCCAGCGGGTCGTAGCCGGTGACCGGGTTCTTCTTGAAGGCGTCGGCCACCACGCTGGCGACATGGGCGCTGCAATTCACGCTGGTCAGGATGCCGATGTAGTTGCGCGTGGCGACGCGGCCGTCGGCGCGGCGGATGCCCTGGAAAGTGGCGGGCGCGCTGGCATACTGGGTCGGGCGCGCATCGACGCCGTAGGCGTAGTCCTTGGCGAAGTCGCCCATGCCGCAGTTCTGCACATGGACGTGCTCGCCCGGCGCGATCGGGCTGGTGGCGAAGCCGATGATCTGGCCGTAGCGGCGCACCGCCTCGCCCACCGCGTGCGCCCGGATCGCCACCTTGTGGCCGGCGGGCACGCGGCCCAGCGTCGCCACCCCGTCCGCCACCGGCGTGTTCGCCATCAGCGTCGCGCGCGCGATCACCACGCTGTCGTCGGGATGCAGGCGGATCGCCAGCGGAGGCGTCGTCATGTCCAGTCTCCCTTGCGTTCTCGGTCTCCCTCGGCCGCCTCAGGCGACGCCGTTGCTCTCGCGGCGGACCTGCGCCACCACGCCGCGCGCGGCCTGCATCAGCAGCCCGCTGTCGTTCAGGATCGTCACCAGCCGGAAGCCCATGCCGATGGCGCGGGCCGCATAGGCGGCGCTGGCGCAGTGGATGCCGGCGTGGATGCCGCGCGCGGCGCAGCCCGCCAGCACGCGGTCGTAGATCGCCAGCATCTCCGGCTCCTCGCGGTCCAGCTTCGGCGTCAGCCCGTGCGAGTAGCCGAGGTCGGACGGGCCGATATAGACGCCGGCGACGCCGGGCACGTCGAGGATGGCGTCGAGGTTGGCGACCGCCTCGCGGGTCTCGATCATCGGCAGCGCCAGCGTCTCGGCGTTGGCGGTGGCCTGGTAGCCGCTGCTGGCGTCGCCGTACATGCCGGCGCGGATCGGGCCGTTGCTGCGCCCGCCGCGCGGCGGGTATTTGGCGGCGGCGACGAACGCCTCGGCCTGGGCGGCGGTGTTGACCATCGGGCAGATCACCGCCATGGCGCCGCCGTCCAACACCTTGCCGATGATCCCCGGCTCGTTCCACGGCACCCGCACCAGCGGCGTCACCGGATGCGCGCCCATCGCCTGGAAGCACTGCACCATCGACTGGTAGTCCTGCACGCCGTGCTGCAAGTCGACCGTCACCGTATCGAAGCCGCACTGGGCCATGACCTCGGCCGAGAAGCCCGAAGGGATCGCCAGCCAGCCATTCACGGCGGCGCGGCCCTCGGCCCAGATCTGCTTGAGCTTGTTCGCCATGATGCCTCCCGATCCACGTCAAGCTAGAAGTTGCACCCGGACGGGTCAATTCGCCACCGTTGCCGACGCGGGTGCCACGCCGGGCCAGCGCTGTCAGGCTGGCATCATCATCCAGCCGGATATCTGACCGATGCTGCAATGCGAAGCCGTCACTCGCCAATGCCGACGCCGGATGGTTAACTGGTTGTCATCATCGGCGGCACAACCATTTCACGCCAAAGCCACCATACCTTCGAGGTCACGTTGATGCGTCTGCGCCGGATTGCCCTTGCCGTCACATTCATCGGCCTGGGCATCGGTGTGCTGGGCGCCGGCCTTACCTCCGCGCCGGCCCTGGCGCAGGCGCCGGGAGGGCCGCCGCCGGCGGTGGGCACGGTGAAAGCGGCAATGCGCGCCATCACCGAGACCAGCGAGTATGTCGGCCGCATCCAGGCGGTCGACCGCGTGGACCTGGTGGCGCGCGTCACCGCCTTCATCGAGCAACGCCTGTTCACCGAGGGCGCCGAAGTGAACAAGGGCGACCTGCTGTACAAGCTGGAGCGGGGGCCGTTCGAGGCCGACGTGCAGGCCAAGACCGCCGCCGTGGCGCAGGCCCGCGCCTTGTTGCGCAACGCCAGCCTGACCCTGGGCCGCGCCTCCAGCCTGCTCAACACGCCGGCCGGGCAGCGCTCGACGGTGGACGACGCGACCGCCTCGCAGACCAGCCAGGCGGCGCTGGTCGCCTCCGCCGAGGCCAATCTGCGGGCCTCGCAGATCAGCCTCGACTACACCGAGATCAAGGCGCCGGTGGCCGGCAAGATCACCCGCACCACGCTGACCATCGGCAATGTGGTGACGCCGGCCAGCGGCCCGCTCGCCACCATCATCAGCCAAGACCCGATGTATGTGGTGTTCCCGGTGTCCAACCGCGCCGCCATAGACCTCGCCAGGCGCTACGCCGACAAGGGCGGGCTGGACGCGGTGAAGGTCCGGGTGCGCCTGCCGGACGGCAGCCTGTACGGGCAGGTCGGCAAGCTGGACTATGTCGACCCGACCGTGTCCCCCAGCACCGACACGCTGATCTTCCGTGCCACCGTCGCCAACCCGCTGCGCGCGGGCGCGCAGCCCGGCCAGGTCGGCAACCGCGTGCTGGTCGACGGCGAGTTCATCACGGCACTGCTGGAGGGCGTGCAGCCGATCCAGGCGCTGGCGATCCCGCGCTCCGCCGTGCTGTCGGACCAGCAGGGCAACTTCGTCTATGTCGTCGACGCCGCCAGCAAGGCGCAGCCACGCCGCATCGTGCTGGGCCAGTCGACCCCCGCCACCGCGATCGTCACGAGCGGCCTGACCGCGGGCGAGACGGTGATCGTCGACGGCATCCAGAGCATCCGCCCGGGCGCCGTGGTGTCGCCCGCCCCGGCCGCCGCCGGTCCCTCCGCCCCCGCCTCCACCTCGGGTGCGCCTGCCGCCAAGCCGGCCGGGAACTGAGGCATGTTCTCCTCCGTCTTCGTCGATCGCCCCCGGCTGGCGATCGTCATCTCCATCATCATCACCATCGCCGGGCTGATCTCGCTGACCCGCCTGCCGGTGTCGCAGTTCCCCGACATCGTGCCGCCGCAGGTGCAGGTCACGGCCGTCTATCCGGGCGCCTCCGCCGCCGTGGTCGAGGCGACGGTCGGGCAGGTGCTGGAGGCGCAGGTCAACGGCGCCGACCGCATGATCTACATGAAGTCGAACAGCGCCAACGACGGCAGCTATTCGCTCAC
>JAYTQW010000203.1:0-5056 GCA_043746535.1 Rhodospirillales bacterium | reverse complement strand
CCCGCCTACGCGATGCACATCGTCCCCGCCGAGCCGGTCGGGCCGCGCCGCCGCCGCCTGGCGCTGCCGATTCCGGTCTGGGGCTGGGCGGTCAGCGTGGCGCTGGTGGCGGGCGTCACCTGCGCCGGGCTGCTGGTGGGCCGGGTGGTGCCGCAGGAGGCCATCGGCATGGTCTATCTGGCCGCCGTGGTCGCCTCGGCGTTGCTGGCCGGCATGGCCCCGGCGCTGGCGACGGCGGCCTTGGGCTTCCTCAGTTGGAACTTCTTCCTGATCCCGCCGCGCTTCACCTTCAGCATCGACAGCCACCGCGACCTGATCGCCATTGTCGTGTTCGCGGGCGTCGCCCTGGCCACCGGCGGCCTGGCCGGGCGGGTGCGGGCGGAGGCGCGCGGCGCACAGGCGCGCATCGAGGGCCTGCGCCGCATCTCCGCGTTCAGCCGCAAGCTGGGCGAGCCGACCACCGAGCCGGACCTGCTGGCCGAGATCGCGCGGCAGGCTGCCTCCCTGGTCAAGCAGGCGCTGGTGATGACCGCCGCCGGCGACGACATCGCCATTCGCGTCGCCGAGCCGCCGGCCACGGTCGGGGCCAACTCCCTCGACGAGGGCAGTTGGGCCGCGGCACGGTGGGCGTTCGCCAACCAGGAGCCGACCGGGCGCGGCACCGCGACCCTGCCCTCCGCCGACTGGCGCTTCCTGCCCTTGCGCACGGTGCGCGGGAAGCTCGGCGTGCTCGGCGTGCGGGCACCCGGCCTGATCGACCCGTCGCTGTTGCAGGCGGTGGAGGCGCTGGCCGATCAGGCGTCGGTGGCGCTGGAGCGGGTGCGCCTCGCGCGCGACTCGGCCCAGCACGCGGCCCAGAGCGAGACGCAGAAATTGCGCACGGCGCTGCTCAACTCGCTGTCGCACGACCTGCGCACGCCGCTGGCCGGCATCCGCGCCGGCGCCGGCACGCTGGCGGCGTCGTGGGAGGAGTTGGCGCCCGCCATCCGGCGCGACCTGCTGCACAGCATCGAGGAGGACGTGGCGCGGATGACCCGCTTCCTCGGCAACATCATGGACATGACCCGGCTGGAAAGCGGCGAGATCGTACCCCGGCTGGGTCCGGTGTCGGTGCAGGAGGTGGTGGAGGCGGCGATCGCGCGCCTGTCCGCAGCCCCGCTGATCGCCGCCAACCTGCCCGACCTGCATGTGCTGGCGGACGCGACGTTGTTGGAACAGGTGCTGTTCAACGTGCTCGACAACGCGGTCAAATACTCGCCCACCGGCGCGCTGATCCGCGTCTCCGGCAGCGTCGGCGGCAGCGTGGTCGAACTGGCGGTGGCCGACGAGGGCAGCGGCATCGCTCCTGGCGACCTGCCGCATGTGTTCGACAGCTTCTACCGCGCCCATCGCGGCGACCGCGTGGCGGCGGGCACCGGGCTGGGCCTGGCCATCGCGCGCGGCCTGGTCGAGGCGATGGGCGGCAGCATCGCGGCGGCCAGCCCACGGCTCGACCTGCCGCGCGACGGCAATCCGGGCACCATCGTCACCATCCGCCTGCCGCTGGCACTATGAGCGCCGGCCACCTGACCGGCGCGCTGATCCTGGTGATCGACGACGAGCCGCAGATGCACCGCATCCTGGGACCGGCGCTGGCCGCCGCCGGCTATGCGGTGGAACGGGCCGACACCGGCACCCAGGGCCTGCGGCTGGCGGCGACGCGCTCGCCGGATGGGATACTGCTGGATCTCGGCCTGCCCGACCTCGACGGCCACGCGGTGCTGGCGCAGTTGCGCGCGTTCAGCGCAGTGCCGGTGATCGTGCTGTCGGCGCGCGACCGCGAGGCCGACAAGATCGCGGCATTGGACGGCGGCGCCGACGACTACGTGGAGAAGCCGTTCGGCGTCGGCGAGCTGCTGGCGCGCATCCGCACCTCGCTCCGTCACCGGCGCACCCAGGACGGCGTGCCAGAGAATTTCCAGGCTGGCGGACTGGAGGTGGATTTCAGCCGCCGCATCGTCACCCTGGACGGCGCCGTGCTGGCGCTCAGCCCGCGCGAGCACGACCTGTTGCTGCACCTGGTCCGCGCCGCTGGCCGGGTGGTGACGCACCGGCAACTGCTGACGGCGGTGTGGGGGCCGGCGCATGCCGAGGACGTGCAGTACCTGCGCGTCTATGTCGGCCACCTGCGCCAGAAACTCGGACCGGCCGGGGTCCGGCTGATCCGCACCGAGCCTGGGATCGGCTACCGGCTGATGGCGGACGGCACCGGCTGAGGCGGCCGTCCGACGGCCCCAGGCTGGCGCCACCCGGCCGGCGGCGCGGACCAGGTACGGGCGGAAGGCGGTCGCCGCAGACCTTGCGTGGGAAAGGCAACTGGACATGGGAAAGGCAACTGGCGTGCCTTGAATAAATTGTATTCGTAACAGTTATAGAAGCATAACTACTACTGAGTACTGCGGTTAATGGACTGTTAACTCGCAATTCATGAAACGATGTGCAACTGTCCACTCGTGAACAACTGCATTCCAAAGCTCGGTTATATTTATACGGGGTTCGACCATGCAGAAGCATTGTCGGTCAGGCAAACATAGATGTCAGGCGACTCGCTGACGCTGCCATCGCCTTTGCGGGTTCTCCTGATCGAGGAAGATGTTGCCAGCGGCAGCGCCATCCAGGGTTTCCTCAAGCAGTCGGGAATGCGGGTCACCTGGACGCGGGCCGAGGCCGACGCGATCGAACTCAAGCACGCCGTCGTACCGGACGTGGTGCTGATCGACCCCGATCCACCAGGCGCGGGCGGCGTGTCGCTGCTCAACTGGCTGGCCAGCCAGAACGATTGCGGCATCATCGTCGTGTCAGGGCAGGCCGAGGAAGCGGCGCAGGTCGCGGGCCTCGAACTCGGCGCCGACGATTACGTCGCCAAGCCGCCTCCACTGCGTGAATTGGCCGCGCGTATCCGCGCGGTGCATCGGCGCCTGACGCGGACCAGGGCGACGCAGACCGGGGCGACGCAGACCGGGGCGGCGCAGACCGGGGCGGCGCAGACCGGGGCGGCGCGGGACCAGGGCGGCATCGGATCGCCGGCACCCGCCGTCACGAGCCGCAGCATCGGTCCGTATCGTTTCGACAATCAGAGCCGTTCGGTCGTCGGCCCCGGCGGCGAGGCGGTGGCGCTGACCGGGGCCGAGTTCGTCATCTTGCAGATGCTGCTGGAGGCGTCCGGGCAATCCGTGTCCCGGTCGCTGTTATCCCTGGCGGCGCTGCGCCGGCCATGGCGCCCGGAGGACCGCAGCGTCGACCAATTGGTGTTCCAGCTCCGCCGCAAGCTTGTTCTGGCCGATACCGGCGGGCGATTGATCCAGGCGGTTCGCGGCGCCGGCTACCTGCTGGCGTCGCTCGAACCATCGGGCATCAGGTAGCGTCCAACCCGCCGCCGACGCGGTGCGCGCCCAGCAGGAACTCGCGGTTGCCCTCCGGCCCGGTGATCGGGCTTTCGTCGATGCCGTCCACCGCCCATCCCGGCAGGCCCGCCCACCATGCGGCGATCCGCGCGCACACCGCCGCGTGGACCGCCGGATCGCGCACCACGCCGCGCGCGCCCACCGCCTCCGGACCGGCCTCGAACTGCGGCTTGATCAGCACGATCGCCCAGGCGCCGGGGCCGCACAGCGCCAGCGGCGCCGGCAGGATGGTGCGCAGGCCGATGAAGCTGGCGTCGCACACCAGCGCCCCGGCCGGCTCGGCGATCTGTGCGGCCGTCAGGTGGCGGGCGTTGCAGCGTTCCAGCACCATCACGCGCGGGTCGGACCGCAGCTTCCATGCCAACTGGCCGTGGCCGACATCGACGGCATAGACCCGTGCCGCACCCTGGCTCAGCAGAACGTCCGTGAAACCGCCGGTCGACGCGCCGATATCCAGGCAGACCCGCCCGGCCGCCGGAAAGCCGAAACGCGCCAGGCCGTGCGCCAGCTTCAGCCCGCCGCGCGACACCCACGGGTGGTCCTGCCCCAGCAGCGTCAACGCCACGTCGTCGGGCAGCAACATGCCGGGCTTGTCCACGCGGCGGTCGCCGGTCACCACCTTGCCGGCCATGATCAACGCCTGCGCGCGGGTCCGGCTCTCGGCCATGCCGCGCTCGACCAGCAACTGGTCCGCCCGCATCCGCGCCATCGCCGCCCCCGGCTCAGGTCGAGCGCGAGACGACGAACTCGGCCAGCGCCTGCAAGTTGGCCGCGGCGTGACCGAAGGCGTTCAGGTGCGCCGCCGCCTGGATGGCCAGCATGTCGGCCTGCTCGCGCGCGCGCTCCACGCCCAGCACCGCCACCAGCGTCGCCTTGCCCGCCGCCGCGTCCTTGCCGACCGCCTTGCCCACCGTCGCCACGTTGCCGACCGCGTCCAGCAGGTCGTCGGCGATCTGGAACGCGGCGCCCAGGTCGCGCCCGTACGCCGCCAGCAGATGCCGCTGGGTGACGTTGCCGCGTCCCAGCATGACGCCGGCCTCGGCGCTGAACTGGATCAGCCGGCCCGTCTTCAACGCCTGCAAGCGAATGATCTGCGCCTCGTCCAACGCGGTGCCCTCGGCCAGCATGTCGATCATCTGGCCGCCCGCCATGCCGCGCCCACCCGAAGCCAGGCCCAGTGCGGCCACCAACTCGCAGCGCGCCTCGGCCACCGGATGCGTGTCCGCCTCGGCCAGCACCTCGAACGCGCGGGCCTGCAAGGCGTCGCCGGCCAGGATCGCGGTGGCCTCGTCGAACGCGCGGTGCGTGCTTGGCTTGCCACGGCGCAAATCGTCGTCGTCCATCGCCGGCAGGTCGTCATGCACCAGCGAGTAGGCGTGCAGCATCTCCACCGCCGCAGCCACCCGCGTCGCGTGCTGCCCGGTCACGCCGAACAGCGCCGCCGACTCGATGACCAGGAACGCCCGCATCCGCTTGCCGCCGCCCAGCGCCGCATAGCGCATCGCCTCGGTCAGCCGCGCCTCGGCGCCGCTCGGCACCGGCAACAGCGCGTCGATCATGCGCTCCACCTCGGCCGCCGCGTCCGCCATCGCCTGCGCCAGTTGGGCCGGGGG
>JAYTQW010000202.1:0-1592 GCA_043746535.1 Rhodospirillales bacterium | reverse complement strand
GGGCGGCTGTTCATCCCCACCATCAGCGACGAGTTGCTGGCGCTGTCGGCCAAGGACGGCTCGCGGCAGTGGTCGTACCAGGCCAGCAACGCCGAAACCTCGGTGCTCGGCCTGCCGTCGCCGGCCTATGCCGACGGCTTCGTGGTGGCGGGCTTCGCGTCCGGCGAGCTGTTGTGCCTGCGCGAGTCGGGCGGCGCCGTGGTGTGGGCGGAAAATCTGGCCGCGACCGGCGGACGCGACAGCCTGATCGACCTGTCCGCCATTCGCGGCATGCCGGTGATCGCCAACGGCCAGGTCTATGTCGCCAGCCTCGGCGGCCTGATGCTGGCGCTCGACCTGCGCTCCGGCCGCCGGCTGTGGGAGCGCGACATCGGCGCGTCGGAGACGATGTGGCTGGCCGGCGACTGGCTGTTCGCGCTCAGCCTGGACAACGAGGCGCTGGCGATCAACCGCAACGACGGCGCCGTGGCCTGGATCACGCCGTTGCCGCGCTTCGTCGACGAGGGCCGCCAGCGCGACCCGATCCGCTGGCTCGGCCCGATCCTGGTCAGCAACCGGCTGATCCTGGCCGGCAGCGGCAATGTCCACGTGGCGATCGCACTTGATCCCGCCAATGGCAAGGTGGTGGGCCGCCAGGAGCTGTCCGGCCCGACCGCGGTGGCGCCGGTGGTGGCAGGCGGCGCCGTGTACCTCGTGACCGACGACGCCACGCTGACGGTGCTGCGATGAGCCAGTCGCCGTTCGAGGGCCTGCCGGTGGTGGTGATCGCCGGGCGGCCGAATGTCGGCAAGTCGACGCTGTTCAACAAGCTGGCCGGCCGCCGCTTCGCCCTGGTGTCCGACACACCCGGCGTCACCCGCGACCGCAAGGAGGCGCAGGCGCGGCTGCGTGGCCGCGACGTGCGCCTGATCGACACCGCAGGGCTGGAGGAGAGTGCGCCGGAGACGCTGTTCGGGCGGATGCGCGCCTCGTCGGAGGCGGCGGTCGCCCTGGCCGACCTGGTGCTGTTCGTGATCGACGTGCGCGTGGGCATCACCCCCGCCGACGAGCATTTCGCGGAATGGCTGCGGCGGCAGGACCGTCAGGTGCTGGTGGTCGCCAACAAGGCCGAGGGGCGCGAGGGCTCGAACGCCGCGCTGGAGGCCTACGCGCTCGGCCTGGGCGAGCCGGTCGCGGTGTCCGCCGAGCATGGCGAAGGCTTGGCCGACCTGATGCGCGAGATCGCCGAGCGGCTGCCGGCGGGCGACGGGCTGGATTCCGGGCGCACGCCGCCGGTGAAGCTTGCCATCGTCGGGCGGCCGAACGCCGGCAAGTCGACGCTGCTGAACCGGCTGCTGGGCGAGGAGCGGATGATCACCGGGCCGGAGCCGGGCCTGACCCGCGATTCGGTGGCGGCGATCGTGACCGACGCCGACGGCGCGCAGTTCGAGGTGGTCGACACCGCCGGCATGCGCAAGCGCGCGCGCGTCGACGAGGCGCTGGAGCGGATGTCGGTCAGCGCCAGCATCGAGGCGCTGAAGATGGCCGAGGTGGTGATCGTGCTGGTCGACGCGCTGGAGGGGATGCACGAGCAGGACTTGCAGATTGCCCGC
>JAYTQW010000201.1:0-4212 GCA_043746535.1 Rhodospirillales bacterium | reverse complement strand
GCGCTCCGCGACCACGCGCGCCGCCGCGACAATGCGATGCTCGCGTTCAGCGCGCTCCCTGCCTTTCCGTTCGGCGACACCCAAGCCTCGATCTCCCGGACCTGGATGGCCCGCATACCTGAAGATTATACCGATGCTTGACCATCTAGCAAAGCTAGATTACATCCTAGCGGTGCTAGGTTATTTTATCTAGATAGATGGGACAGTCTGATGCATTGGTTAGCGCTTGGAACGGCGTTGCTCCTGGCTCTCGCGATCATCGCGATTGGCACTATGTATATCGCGAGTCCAACGGCCGCGACACGCGGTTTCGGCCTGCCGCTTCCTGGGGACGGCACCGACATCGCGTGGTGGCTTCGCCTCAAAGGGGTGCGCGACATCGTGTCGGGATTGACCGTGCTGGCGTTCATGGCATGGGATGCCCCGCGCGGGGTCGGCATCGTCCTGCTGGTCGAAGCCATCATCCCTCTCGGCGACATGCTGCTCGTCCTTGCGGCCAGAGGCTCCACCAGAAGCGCCTTCGGCGTTCACGGCCTTACGGCGGCGGTCATGGTCTTGGCAGCCATCCCCCTGACCATCGGTGCGCCCTGAGATGGTCCACGCCCTCTCCATTTGGCTGCTCGCTGCCGGGTTATTTGGCGCGGGCCTCCTCAACGTGATCGGCACGCCAGGGACGCAGAGCGACTTCGCTCGGTGGGGCTACCCGCGCTGGTGGCCCACTCTCACTGGTGGACTGGAGATGGCGAGCGCCGTTCTGACAGCGCTTCCCGCCAGCCGCATCCTTGGCCTGGCGCTTGGGACGCTGATCATCGCGGCTGCGGTTTTGACCGTGCTGCGCCACCGCGATTTCCCGCACCTCGTGCCACTTGGCGTCTTTGTCGCCTTGATCGCTCTTGCAGGAACCTCGGCCTGAGGGCCGGCCAGGCTTTGAGCATTAGATGACGTAGTCTGGCTGCTCGATCATCTGGTCCATGGTGAACGCCGGCACGTCCGTCAGCCGCGCGCCGATTGGACGGGCCGGCACGCCGACCACGGTGGTGTAGGCGGCCACATCCTCCAGCACGATGCTGCCGGCGCCGACTTTGGCGCCCTCGCCCACCTCGATGTTGCCAAGCACCTTGGCGCCGGCGCCCAGCAGCACGCCGCGCCGGATCTTCGGATGGCGGTCGCCGCATTCCTTGCCGGTGCCGCCCAGAGTCACGTCCTGCAAGATGGACACGTTGTCCTCGACCACCGCCGTCTCGCCGATGACGACGCCGGTGCCGTGGTCGATCATGATGCCGCAGCCGAGCCGCGCCGCCGGGTGGATGTCCATGGCGAACACCTCGCTGATGCGCGCTTGCAGGTGACGGGCAAGGTGCAGCCGGCCCTCATGCCACAGCACATGGCTGACCCGGAACGCCTGGATGGCCAGGAAGCCTTTGAAGTACAGGAACGGCGTCACCAGGTCCGGACAGGCCGGATCGCGCTCCTGCACGGCCATGAGATCGACGGCGGCGGCATGGAGCGCTGCCGGCGAGTGCGCCAGCGTGTCGGCGATCAAAGCACCCAGCGCCTGTTTCGGCACGTCCGCATCGGCCAGCTTGGACGACAGCCGGGCCGACAGCGCCTCGGCAAAGCTGGCATGGCGCAGCAGCGCCTGCGAGATCGGCTGCGCCATCAGGCTGTCGCGCTCGGCCGCCTCGATGCCCTCGCGGCGCAGCGTCGTCCAAAGGTCGTCGAGCAGCGCCGGCGGGCTGTCACGCTCGCACAGGGCGAACTCGGTCCGATAGGTGTCCACACGCCGCTCCTGTGTCGCCTCAGCGCAGATGGGTGATCCGGGGCCGTTGCACCAGTGCCCGGCACGTGATCGCATCGCTTTGGGCATCAGGCTCGGCAACGCCGCGCGATGCGCCTATAACCCGCGCTCGACCTGCGGGAGGAATGACCATGCGCTACAACCAACTGGGCCGCACCGGGCTGTTCGTGTCCGAGATCTGCCTCGGCACCATGACCTTCGGCGGCAACGGCGCCATGTGGCAGGCGATCGGCACCCTGCAACAGCACGACGTGGATGCCATCGTCGGCGCCGCCCTCGAATCCGGCATCAACTTCATCGACACCGCCGACGTGTACTCGAACGGCCTGTCGGAGCGGTTGCTCGGCCAGTCGCTGCGCAACCTCGGCGTCGAGCGGCGGAGCGTGGTGCTGGCCACCAAGGTGTATGGCCAGATGTCCGACGCGCCCAACGACCGGGGCGCCAGCCGCGTCCACATCGTGGACAGTGTGGCGCGCAGCCTGGAACGGCTACAGACCGACCACATCGACCTGTATCAGATCCACGGTACCGACCCGGTGACGCCGATCGAGGAGACGCTGCGCGCCCTCGACGACCTGGTGCGTCAGGGCATGGTCCGCCACGCCGGCGTGTCGAACTGGCAGGCCTGGCGCATCGCGAAGGCGCTGGGCATCAGCGAGCGCCACGGCTGGGAGCGGTTCGAGAGCTTGCAGGCGTACTACTCCATCGCCGGGCGCGACCTGGAACGCGAGATCGTGCCGCTACTCGGCAGCGAGCGGGTCGGCCTGATGGTGTGGAGCCCGCTCGCCGGCGGATTGCTGTCGGGCAAGTTCGGCCCCGGCGCGAACGGGCCGGAGGGCGCTCGGCGCGCGACGTTCGACTTCCCGCCGGTGGACCGCGACCGCGCCTGGGCCTGCGTCGCCGCGATGCGCGAGGTGGCGAGCGCGCACGATGTCTCGGTGGCGCGGGTGGCGCTGGCCTACGTGCTGGCCAAGCCGTTCGTCTCCTCGGTCATCATCGGCGCCAAGAGCCTGGAGCAGTTGCACGACAACGTCGCCGCCGCCGAGCTGCGGCTGACGCCGGAGCAGATGGAGGCGTTGGACAAGGTGAGCGCGTTGCCACCCGAGTACCCCGGCTGGATGCTGGAGCGCCAGGGCGCCAACCGGGTGCCGCAGCCGTTCAAGAAGAAGGCCGGGTAGCGTCATGTCCGACGCCAGCATCTACCGCCGGGCGCTGGATGAGTTGGGCGGCGTGTTCGACCGCATCGACCATGCCGCCGTGGACGCCGCCGTGGCCCGGATCGCGGCGGCCCGGACGGTGGTGGTGTTCGGCGGCGGGCGCGAGGGCTTGCAGATACGCGGCTTCGCGATGCGGCTGTTCCATCTGGGCCGCTCGGTCGCGGTGGTCGGCGACATGACCACGCCGCCGGTCGGGCCGGGCGACCTGTTCCTGGTCACCGTCGGCCCCGGTGAGATTTCGACCGCGCTGGCGCTGATGGGTGTCGCCAAGGCGGCGGGGGCCGACATCCTGTTGCTGACCGCGCAGCCGCAGGGCCGCTGCGCCGCCCTGGCCGACAGCGTGCTGGTGATACCCGCGCAGACGATGGCGAACGACCAGGGCGCCGCCGCTACCTCGGTGCTGCCGATGGGATCGCTCTACGAGGGCGCGCTGTATGTGCTGTTCGAGGTGATGGTGCTGAAGCTGCGCGAGGCGCTGGCGGTATCGCCGGAGGTGATGCGGGGCAACCACACCAATCTGGAGTAGGCGTCAGACTGGTTTGATTTGACTAACCATCTCATCGGTATACTCGATGTCGCCCGACCAGTAGCCCTCGATGACCACGCGGTTCAGTTCTATCCACTGCTGGACCAGCTTGAGGTCCGATCCCCCGATATCCCCCAGCGGTCTGGGCGGATGCTCGAGCGTGACGGTAATTGCCTCGCTCGGATTATAGCGCGGTAGCGGACTGATCTTGATCCGGGGACCGTGGCGAGCACCGGCCTGCTGACTGACGAATACGACAAACGGCAGTCCAGTCACCGTCGCGCGCAGGTTGGTCATCTCGAACGGTGCTTCCTCGTCAGTCTCTGGCGAGGTGTGGTCCGCTCGCGCAAAACTATCGAGCCTGCTGTCGGGCATCAGTGGTCTCCTGAGATGACACTACGCCTCCGATGGCCAAATTGCACGTCAACTGGCGCGTCGCTCAATCCGTGAACACCACCGTCTTGTTGCCGTTCAGCAGCACCCGGTCCTCCAGGTGATGCCGTATCGCCCGCGCCAGCACGCGGCGTTCGATGTCGCGGCCCTTGCGCACCAGGTCCTCGGGCGTGTCGCGGTGGCTGATGCGCTCCACGTCCTGCTCGATGATCGGACCCTCGTCGAGGTCGGTGGTCACGTAATGCGCGGTGGCGCCGATCAGCTTCACGCCGCGCCCG
>JAYTQW010000200.1:0-10934 GCA_043746535.1 Rhodospirillales bacterium | reverse complement strand
CGCCGGTCGACCACGCGCGCGGCCACCAGCACGTCGACCGACGCGGCGCCCGCCTCCAGCAGCGCCAGCGCGCAGGCGGCGCAGGTGGCGCCGGAGGTCATCACGTCGTCGACCAGCAGCACCCGCACGCCGCGCAGCGCCTCGCCGCGCCCCCGCCGCACGGCAAACGCGCCGGTCAGCAGGAACGCCCGCTGCACGCCGTCCAGATGGCCCAGCGGCACCGTGCGCCGCAGCCGCATCAGCGCGTCCGGCTGGCATGGCAGCCTGGTTCGCCGCGCCAGTGCGTGCGCCAGCAGCGCCGCCTGGTTGTAGCGGCGCGACAGCAGCCGGCTGCGATGCAGCGGCACCGGCACCAGCACCTCCGCCTCGCGCAGCAGCGCGGCGCCGGCCCGCGCCATCATCGCCGCCAAGGCGCCAGCCAGCTCGGTGCGGTCGGAATACTTGAACGGCAGCAGCAGCCGCCGCGACTGTCCGTCATAGCGCAGCGCCGCTCGCCCGTGCCGCCATGGCTTCGGCTGGGCCACGCAGTCGGGACAGGCCAGGCCGAGCGGACCGGCCACACCCGCGCCCCCCTGGCCGAACGGCTGCCCGCACTGCGCGCAGCATGGATCGCCGATGAACCCGGTCTCCGCGAAGCAGCCCGCGCAAAGCAGGCCTTGCGCCGCCACCGGCTGCTCGCAGGTCAGGCATTGCGGCGGCAGCAGCAGGTCGAGCGCCCGAACCCCCGCCGCTCGCAGAAATTTGGCCCCCAGCCGCAGCACGCCGCCTCGCCTCCACCCCCTGCCCGCGTCATGCTGCGCCGATGAGCGAGACCATGCACGTCTTCGATCGCGCCGCCGTGCGCGCCCATCGCGACCGCGCCGCCGCCGGCCCGGTGGCGGCGGTCGAGCCTGTCCTGCGCGACGCGGCGGAGCGGCTGCTGGACCGGCTGGACGACACCACGCGGCGTTTCACGGCAGCGCTGGATGTGGGCGGGCGGGGCGTGGTGGCGCCGATGCTGCGCGCGCGGGGGGTCGGGCTCGTGGTTTCGTGCGATCTCTCGGCGGCGATGGCGGCCCGATCCGGTGAGCCATCCGGCGGGCTGGCGGTGGCGGCGGACGAGGAGTGGCTGCCGTTCGCACCGGCCAGCTTCGACCTGATCGTGGCCAGCCTGTCGCTGCATTGGGTCAACGACCTGCCGGGGTGCCTGATCCAGTTGCGCCGCGCGCTGCGTCCGGACGGGCTGCTGCTGGCCAGCCTGCCGGCGCTGGGCACGCTCGACGAGTTGCGGGCGGCGCTGACGCAGGCGGAGGCGGAGGTCAGCGGCGGCGCGTCGCCGCGCGTGTCGCCGTTCCCCGACCTGCGCGACTGCGCCGGCCTGTTGCAGCGCGCCGGCTTTGCGCTGCCGGTGGCCGACCTGGATGTGGTGGCGCTGCGCTACGCCGAGCCGCTGGCGTTGCTGCGCGACCTGCGCGCGGCCGGCGAGGGCAACGCGGTGGCGTTGCGCGACCGCCGCATCCCGTCGCGGGCGCTGTTCGCGCAGGCGCTCGGACTGCTGGAGGCCGACGCGGACGGCCGATTCGGCGTCACGCTGCGGCTGGCGATGCTGACCGGCTGGGCGCCCTCGGAGTCGCAGCCGCAACCGCTGCGGCGCGGCAGCGGCCAGGTGTCGCTGGCCACGCTGTTCGCCGACGACGACGCTACGGGCGCAGCCGATGGCCCAGGAACAGCGGCACCGGCATGATCGGCAGCCCGGCATGGTCGAGGCTGGCCGGCGGCAGTTGCTCGATGGCGTCGAACCGCCCACCGAACCACGCGCGCGCCTGCGTCAGGGTAAGGCGCGGCGCCACGATCAGCACGTCATGGCCGGCCCACGGCGCGAGCGGGGCCACCAGGCCGAACTCGCGCGCGTCGGGGTTGAGGCAGATGACCGCAGCACCCGGCCCCATGGCGTAGGCGAGCTTGCCGGCATCGTGCCAGCGCACCGCGCCGAGCACCGCGCCATCGCGCAGCCAGGGTGCCAGGGCTGGCCGCAGCGAGGTCCAGTCCACCGCCTCCTGGTCCGCCGCCCAGGTGACGCCGACCAAGGGCAGCCAGTTCCAGCGCGACTGCGCCCCGGCCGCCAGCACGCCCGATACGACCAGCGCCGCCGTGGCCAGCGTGAGCGGAACCAGGCCGCGCCAGCGCCAGCGCGCCAGCGCCGCGCCCAGCAGCGGGAACAGCATCAGGTAGCCGGGAGCGGCCCAGTGGAACAGCACGCGATCACGCGACCACAATGCTGCGGCTGCGAACACGGCGATCGGCCAGACCGCGAGGTTGGCCAGCAGCCATCCCCGCCAGTCGCGCGGCCCGCGCCAGAGCGCCTGCGCCAGCGCCAGCACCAGGCCAGCCCATATCCACGGCAGCACGAACAGCGCCTCGCCGGCCAGCACTACCGGTACCGCCCACGGGCGCAGCCCGCCGCCGCCGGACGCGCGGCCGCCCTGGAACGCGAACGAGGCCCAGCCATGCGCCGCGTTCCACGCCAACACCGGCGCGAACACCAGCCCTGCCCCCAACAGCGCCAGATACGGCTGCGGGCGGCCCAGCCATCGCCGGTGTTCCGGCTGGGTCAGCAGGTAGGTGCCGGCCCCGCCCAGCACCAGGATCGCGGTGTATTTCGCCAGCAGCGCCAGCCCGGCGCACAGCCCCGCCCCCAGCCACCAGCGCCACGCGCCGCGTCCGCCGGGAACTGCCCGGACCAGGCACAGCGCGGCACCCAGCAACGCGCAGTCGAGCGGCCCGTCCGGCAGCACCCAGCCGCCGCTGGTGACGCTGAACACCGGCGACAGGCTGAGCGCCAGCGCCGCCCACAGCCCGGCGCGGCGGTCGAACAACGCGCAGCCGATGCGGTACATCAGCCAGGTGGACAGCGCGAACAGCAGGATGAACGGCAGCCGCACCGCCGGCCCCGCCTCCGAGCCGAACAGCCAGGCGGCGCCGCGCGACAGCCACCAGACCAGCGGCGGATGATCGAAATAGCCGAGTTGCGGCTGGCGTCCGGCCGCGACCACATAGCTCTCGTCGACGCCCAGCCCGAACGCCCAGGCGAACGCCAGCCGTATGGCGGTGGCGACCGCGATCAGGCCGAGCACCGCCCGGCCCTCCGCCGATACGCGGGTCAAATCAGCCGCCAACTTTAGCCGCCGGTGACGCTCATGTGCCGGGCCACCGCCGGGCGGTCGTGGCGGCGGTCGATGATGAAGTCATGGCCGCGCGGCTTGCGGGCGATGGCGGCATGGATCGCCGCATCCAGCTCGGCGTCGCTGGAACCGTCGCGCAGCACGCGGCGGAGGTCGGCGGCGTCGTCCTGACCCAGGCACATGAACAGCGTGCCCGTGCAGGTCAGCCGGACCCGGTTGCAGCCCTCGCAGAAATTATGCGTCATCGGCGTGATGAAGCCGATCCGCCCGCCGGTCTCGGCCACCGTGTAGTAGCGCGCCGGGCCGCCGGTCCGGTAGTCGGTCGGTTCCAGCGTCCAGGTGCGGCCCAGCCGCGCGCGCACCACCGACAGCGGCAGGTACTGGTCGGTGCGGTCGCCGTCGATGTCGCCCATCGGCATGGTCTCGATAAGGCAAAGGTCGAAGCCGTGCTCGCCGCACCAGGCCAGCATGGCGTCGAACTCGTCCTCGTTGACGCCCTTCAGCGCCACCGCGTTGATCTTTATGGCGAGGCCGGCGTCGCGGGCGGCGAAGATGCCCTCCAGCACCCGCTCCAGCCTGCCCCAGCGGGTGATGGCGGCGAATTTCTCCGCGGACAGGGTGTCCAGGCTGACGTTGATGCGGCGCACTCCTGCCGCGAACAGGTCGGCGGCGTGGCGGGCCAGTTGCGTCCCGTTGGTGGTCAGAGTGAGTTCGCTCAGTCCGCCACCTGTCTTTGAAGCGGGGTCGATCCGCTGGCCGAGGGCACGGACCAGCGAGATCACGTTGCGCCGCACCAGCGGCTCGCCGCCGGTCAGGCGTATCTTGGTGGTGCCGAGGCGGATGAAGGCCGCCGAGATGCGCTCCAGCTCCTCCAGCGAAAGGATGTCCGGCTTCGGCAGGAAGGTCATGTCCTCGGACATGCAATAGACGCAGCGAAGGTCGCAGCGGTCGGTGACCGAGACGCGCAGGTAGGTGATGGCGCGGCCGAACGGGTCGATCATGGCGAGGAAGGCCTCGGGCTGAGGTGGCAACATGTCGTGGGAGGCGGGGCGGGCTTCAACCCCAACGCGGTCACTGGCCCAATGCGATCACGGCCCAATGCGGTCACTGGCGCTCGGGCCGGCTTACCGGCAGCATCTCCAACGCCACCAGCGCCGCGTTCACCAGCACTTTCCCGGCATCCTCGAAATTGACCGTCACCCGGCTGCCGACCACCGACTGCACTTGCCCGTCGCCCCAGTCCGGGCGGCCGGGATGGCGCACCCATTGACCCGGCTCCAACAGGCCGCCGCCGCCCGATGATCCCGCCATGCCCCCACCCCGCCCACTCCGCTGGACCAACCCCGCTCACTCCGCTCGATCAGCCCGCTCACTCCGCTCGACTAGCACACCGGCGCATTGTATGCGGCAGGCTGCAGGTTGCCAGAGGCGGATGCCATGAGCGACGGAACCCGGCTTGCCCGATCGCTGTGCGAGCGCATGTGCCACGACCTGTCCGGGCTGGTCGGCACCCTGGCCAACCTGCTGACGCTGGCGCGCGAGACGCCCGGCGACAGCGTGGAGGTCGTGGCCGTCGCCAGCGACGCGGCCATGGCATTGACCGCGCGGCTGCGCCTGTTGCGCGGCGCCTGGGTCGGCTTGGCCACGCCGTTGCACGAGGACGCGCTGCACGCGCTGCTGCCTGGCCTGCCCGGCGCCGAGCGGCTGACGCTGGATGCCGCCGGCATTGCCTTCCCGTTGCCGCCCGCCCTGGCGCAGACGGTGCTGAACCTGTTGTTGGTGGCCGCCCAGGCGCTGCCATGGGGGGGGGGCATCGCGCTGCGCGCGGAACAGGGGAGCGGGTCGGTGGATAGCTGCCTGATGCTCTCGATCAGCGGCCGCGCCGCCGCGTGGCCCCCCGGTTTCGCCGCCTGCGTGTCCGACCCGCAACTGGCCCTCGCCACCGCCTGCTCGGCGGGTTCCAGCGACCTGCAACCGCCGCTGGCGGCGGCGCTGGCGCATGCCGCCGGGGTGCGGTTGTCCTGGCTGCTGGCCGGCCCGGCGCCGCTGCCGCTGCTGTTGCAGGCCCCCGCCGCCGAGAATTCGGCCGCTTAACGGTTCGTTCGTCTCCGCGCCGTAGCCTTCCCGGCATCGCGGAGGTTACCATGGACGATCTGCTGGCGGAATTCATCACCGAGACCAACGAGGGGCTGTCGCAACTCGATGTCGCCCTGGTGCAGTTGGAGCGGATGCCGGGACATGCGCCGACGCTGTCGCTGGTGTTCCGCATGGTCCACACCATCAAGGGCACCTGTGGCTTCCTTGGCCTGCCACGGCTCGAACGGGTGGCGCACGCCGCCGAGGACGTTCTGGTGCGGCTGCGCGACGGCGAACTGACGGCGACCGCCGACATCATCACCAGCGTGCTGATGATGGTCGATCGCATCCGCGAGATCGTGGCGCACATCGCCGCCACGCAGACCGAGCCGGCTGGCGACGACGCACCGCTGATCGCCCATCTGTATGCCGTCGCCGGCCAACCCGACAGCGCCGCCGATGCCGCCGCAGCCATTGCCGCCCTGGACGCCGCTCCGGCGCCGATCACGGCGGCCCCGATTGTGGCCCCGGCTGCGGCCCCGGCTGCGGCAGTGTCACTCGCCGTGGCCGCTGTCGCCACGGCGGCGCCGGGCGTCGAGCCCGCCGACAGCAACCGCAGCCTGCGCGTGGCGGTCGATGTGCTGGAAAACCTGATGACCCTGGTCAGCGAGCTGGTGCTGACCCGCAACCAGTTGCTGCAAGTCGCGCGCCGGCAGAAGCCGGGCGGCCAGGCCGACCCCGAGCCGACGGAGATGTACACGGTCCCGCTGCAACGCCTGTCGCAGATCACCTCCGACCTTCAGGAAGGAGTGATGAAGACACGGCTGCAACCGGTCGGCATCGCCTGGAACAAGCTGCCCCGGCTGGTCCGCGACCTGGCGCAGGAACTCGGCAAACGCATCGACCTGCAGATGACCGGGGCGGAGACCGAGCTTGACCGGCAGGTGCTGGAGATGATCCGCGACCCGCTGACGCACATGGTCCGCAACAGCGCCGACCATGGCCTGGAGATGCCGGACGTCCGCCGCGCCGCCGGAAAACCGGAGGTCGGCCGCATCAGCCTGTCGGCCGCCCATGCCGGCGGCCATGTGGTGATCGAGCTGTCCGATGACGGGCGCGGGCTGGACACGCCCCGCATCCGCGAGAAGGCATTGGCGCGCGGCCTCGCCACCGCCGCCGAACTGGAGACGATGACCGACGCACAGGTGCATCGGTTCATCTTTGCCGCCGGCTTCTCCACTGCCGAAGCGGTCACCTCGGTCAGCGGCCGCGGCGTCGGCATGGACGTGGTGCGCAGCAACATTGAGCGCATCGGCGGCTCGGTGGCGATGACCAGCGCGCCCAATCGCGGCAGCCGCTTCACCATCACCATCCCGCTCACGCTGGCCATCGTGTCCGTGCTGGTGGTCGAGGCCGGCGGCGAACGCTTCGCCGTGCCGCAGATGAGCGTGGTGGAGCTGGTGCGCGCCCGCGGCGCCACCCCGGTCAAGGCCGACGCGTCCTCCGGCGGCCCATCTTCCGTCAAGACGTCCGAGGGCGACGGCGACGCGATCATCGTCTGGATGGACGGCGTGGCCCTGCTGCGCCTGCGCGACCGGCTGCTGCCGCTGGTCAGCCTGTCGCATGTGCTCGGGCTGGCGCCGCGTGAGGCCAGGCACGATGCCGATGGGAGCGCGAGGGCCGGCACCCACGTGAGCGCGGGAGACGCCGCGCATCATGTCGTGGTGGCACAGGCCGGCGCAGGCCGCTTCGGCATCCTGGTCGACCGCGTGTTCGACGCCGAGGAGATCGTGGTGAAGCCGACCGCGCCAATGCTGCGCCACATCCCGCTGTTCAGCGGCAACACCATCCTGGGCGACGGCACGGTCATCATGATCCTCGACCCGAACGGCCTGTCGATCGCCGCCGGGCTGCGCGAGTCGGAGGGCCAGCCGGCGCATGGCAACGGCGAGCCGCGCGCCAGCGCTGCATCTTCCGCCAACGCCAGCCACAGCGACGACCGCGTGCCGATCCTGCTGCTGCGCGCCGGCGGCGTGGTGCGCGCGGTACCGCTCGGCCTGGTCTCCCGGCTGGAACAGATCGCCGGCAGCCGGATCGAGCGGATCGGCTCGCTGGCGGCGGATCAGGAGACGCCCGAGGGTGCGGGCGGAGGCGCCGCGCGGCTGGCGACGCAGTACCGGGGCCAGTTGATGCCGCTGCTGGCGCTGTCCGGCCGCCTCGACCATGCGCAGGAGAGCCATGCCATCGTCGTGTTCCGCCAGACCGACCGCCCGGACGCGGCGGCGCTCTCGGTCGGGTTGATCGTCGACGAGATCGTGGACGTGGTGACGGAGCGGCTGCACATAGCGCTCGGCCACGCCGAGGCCGGCTTGCTCGGCACCGCCATCGTCGCCGGCGCCGCGGTCGGCGTGATCGACACCCACCATTGGCTGACCCGCGCCCATCCCGGCTGGTTCCAGCAGACCGAGCGCGAGTCCGGCACGCAGCGCCGCCTGCTGGTGGTGGAGGACAGCAGCTTCTTCCGCCAGATGCTGGTGCCGGTGCTGTCCACCGCCGGGTTCACCGTCACCGCCACGTCCAGCGCGTTGCAGGCGTTGGAGCTGCGCGACACCGGCAGCATGTTCGACGTCATCGTCTCCGACATCGAGATGCCGGACATGGACGGCCTCGCCTTCGCCCGCCGGCTGCGCGCCTCCGGCCCGTGGCAGGCGCTGCCAGTGATCGCGTTGTCCGCCCGCACCGGGCCGCAGGATATCGACATCGCCAAGAAGGCTGGCTTCAGCGACTACATCCGAAAATTCGAGAAGGACGCGCTGCTGGCCAGCCTGCAACGAGCCCTCACCGGCAAGGACGCGGCGACGCTGGCGGTGGCGGCGTGAACGCCATCCCGGCTGCCCCGCTGACGGCGACGAAGAGCGCCGCGCCGGACCAGGTGATCCTCACGCTGCGGGTGGCGGGCCAGGCGTGCGGGCTGCCGGTCAGCGCGGTGCGCGACGTGCTGGCGGCCCAGTCGGTGACGCGCATCCCGCTGGCGCCCCCGGACGTGGCCGGCAGCCTGAACCTGCGCGGCCGCATCGTCACCGCACTCGACCTGCGCCGCCGGCTCGGCCTGCCGCCCCGGCAGGTGGCATCGGAGTCGCTGTCGGTGGTGGTCGACCATAACGGCGACCTCTACGCGCTGATCGTCGATGAGGTCGGCGAGATCGTGACGCTGGACGATGCGGCGATCGAGACCACGCCGCCGAGCATGGCCGCCGGCTGGGGCCGCATCAGCACGGCGGTCCTGCGCCTGCCCGGCGAGCTGTTGCTGATCCTGTCGGTGGACCGGCTGCTCGCCGTAGAGGCGGTGTAGTTTGAGCGATCCCACCGGCGGCCCGGCATCGCTGGCCGGGGCCGTTCCAACCCCGGTGCGCGTCATGGTGGTGGACGACAGCGCCGCCATTCGCGGCGCGCTGGCCCGCATCCTGGGCGGCGACCCCCGCATCGAGGTAGTGGCGCGGGTCGCCAACGGGCAACTCGCCCTCGACTGGCACGCGCGCCACCCGGTCGATGTCGTGCTGCTCGACATCGAGATGCCAGTGATGGACGGCCTGACCGCGCTGCCGCTGCTGCTGCGCGCCGACCCGAGCCTGCGCGTCATCATGGCGAGCACGCTCACCACCCACGGCGCCGAGGCGACGTTGCGGGCGTTGCGGCTGGGAGCCGCCGACTACATCGCCAAGCCGAGCGCCGGCGAGGTGGGCAGCGGGACGTTCCGCACGGAGCTGCTGGCCAAGGTGGCGGCGTTGCGCCGGCGTCGGCCAGCGCCACCTCCGGCGGTGGCGGTGACGGTGGCGGCGGTGGCAACCTGGGTGGCGCCGCTCCGGGTCAGCCCGCCCCTGCGGCTGGTCCATAGGCCCGCTGGCGGCGAGACGCCGGTCCTGCTGGCGATCGGCTGTTCCACCGGCGGCCCGCGCGCGCTGTTCGAACTTTTCGAGGCGCTGCCGCGCAGCCTGGGGGTCCCGGTGGTCATCACCCAGCACATGCCGCCCATCTTCACCAAGATGCTGGCGGCGCAGCTCGACCGCATCGGCACGCTGCCATGCCACGAGGCGACGGACGGCGAGCCGCTGCTGCCGGGACACGCCTACATGGCGCCCGGCGGCCAGCACCTGCTGGTGGCACGGGCCACGGCGGGGTTGCGGGCGCGCCTGTCCTCCGCCCCGCCGGAAAACCAGTGCCGCCCGGCAGTCGACCCGATGCTGCGCAGCGCCGTCGAGGCGTGCGGCGCGCGCGTGCTGGCGGTGATCCTGACCGGCATGGGCCAGGACGGCCTGCTCGGCACCCGCGCCGTGCTCGCCGCCGGCGGCAGCGCGCTGGCGCAGGACGAGGCCAGCAGCGTGGTGTGGGGCATGCCCGGCGCGGTGGCGCGGGACGGGCTGTGCGCGGCGGTGCTGCCGGTCGCGGCGCTGGCGCGGGAGATCGCGGCCATCGTCGGCCATGGCGTGCCAGTCCGCCTGCCAAGCCTCGCCGCCAGGCCGACCGCATGAAGCCGCATAATTTCACCTTCCTCGCTGGCCTGCTGCATAGCGGCTCCGGGTTGTCGATCGTGTCGGAAAACCAGTATCGGCTACAAAGCGGCCTTGCCGCGATCATGCGCGCGGCAACCGTCCCCAGCCTGGACGCGCTGGCCGAGCGGTTGCAGGCACGCCCGTTCGACCCGCTCGCCACCCAGGTGATCGAGGCGATGACCATCCATGAGACCCGGTTCTTCCGCGACGAGAGCTGCTTCAACCACCTGTCCACGCACGCCCTGCCACGGCTGATGGCGGCCGGCCCGCAAGGCGCGCGGCTGCGTCTCTGGTCGGCCGCCGCAAGCTTTGGCCAGGAGGCATACTCGCTGGCGATGCTGCTCGCCGGGCAGTCGTCGCGCTGGCGGAACCGGCCGGTCGAGATCATCGGCACCGAGTTGGCCCGCGACGCGGTGGCGCGCGCGCAAGACGGGCTCTATTCCAATTTCGAGGTGCAGCGCGGCCTGCCTCCGGCGCTGCTGCGGGAGCATTTCGCTGCCACGCCGCAAGGCTGGCGGATTTCGGAGAGGCTGCGCGCGATGGTGCGCTTCCAGGTCTGGAACCTGCTGCACGACCTCAGCCCGCTCGGCCAGTTCGACATCGTGCTGTGCCGCAACGTGTTGATCTACTTCGATGCGGCCACCAAGTCGCGGGTGCTGAACGCGCTGGCCGACCGCTTGCTGCCCGATGGCATCCTGTATCTGGGCGGCGCCGAGACGGTGCTCGGCCTGACCCGCAAGCTGGTGGCGCTGCCGGGCAGTTCGGTCACGTTCGGGCGCGCCGACGCGCAGGGCGGTGCCACCGCGCCCGCTGTTGCGCGCGGTGCCGCGCTGTAGCAATTCGTGATTTCCCGACCGGCCTGGGGCACGCGATAAAACGTTAAACTCAGGACTTCCCCGATGACGCTCTCGCGGCCTCTGCTCGCTTTGGTGATCGCCTCGTTCGGCATCGGCACCAGCGAGTTCGTCATCATGGGCCTGCTGCCCAACGTCGCCGCCGACCTCGATGTCAGCATCCCGAGCGCCGGGTTGCTGGTCAGCTTCTACGCGCTGGCGGTGATGGCGGGGGCGCCGGCGATGGCGGTGCTGCTGTCGGCGTGGCCGCGCAAACGGGCGCTGCTGGCGCTGTTGGCGCTGTTCATCCTGGG
>JAYTQW010000199.1:0-5821 GCA_043746535.1 Rhodospirillales bacterium | reverse complement strand
GCCAAACGTGGCCGCCAGGGCCACGCGCGCCGCATCGCCGAGGGCCGGTTCGACCCCGCCGCCGAACTGCTCCGCTTCGAATACCCCTACACGACCGAGATCGCCGTCGAGGATCCGCGTTACGAGCCTGCGCTGACCCACTTCTATGCCGAGTGCGCGGACGTGCTCGCCACCCGGCTAGGGGCCGGGCACGACGTGGCCCTGCTGTGCGAAGGGGACCCGTTCTTCTACGGGTCGGCCATGTATCTGTTCGACCGCCTGGCACCCCGCTTCCCCGCCCACGTCACCCCGGGGGTCACTGCAATGAGCGGCTGCTGGTCCCGGGCGGCCACGCCCATGACCCATGGCGACGACGTGCTGACGGTGCTGCCGGGCACGCTGGACGCCGCTAGCCTCGCCGCCCGGCTGGTCGGCTGCGACGCGGCGGTCATCATGAAGGTGGGCCGCAACCTGCCGAAGATCCGCGTGGCGCTGGAGGTGGCCGGCCTGCTCGACCGTGCGGTGTATGTCGAACGCGGCACCATGGCTGACGAGCGCATCGTGCCGCTGGCGCAACTGGCGGACGCCCGCGCGCCGTATTTCGCGATGGTGCTGGTCCCCGGCCGGCAGCGCGCGCGGTGAGCGGCTCGCTGGTGGTGGTGGGAATCGGCCCCGGTGCTGCGGAGTTGCGCACCCCCGAGGTCGAGCAGGCGTTGGCGCGGGCGCAGGACGTGCTCGGCTACGGCCCGTACCTGGACCGGCTCGCGGCGCGCGCGGGACAGGTGCGCCATCCCAGCGACAACCGCGAGGAGATTTCGCGCGCCCGGCACGCGCTGACGCTGGCGAGCGCGGGGCGGCGGGTCGCCATGGTGTCCGGCGGCGATCCCGGCGTGTTCGGCATGGCAAGTGCCGTCTTCGAGGCGATCGAGCATGGCGAGGCCGCGTGGCGCGATGTCGGCGTGCGCGTGCTGCCCGGCATCTCGGCGATGTTCGCCGCCGCCGCGCGGCTGGGAGCGCCGCTGGGGCATGATTTCTGCGCCATCTCCCTGTCCGACAACCTGAAGCCATGGCCGGTGGTGACGGCGCGGCTGCTGGCGGCGGCGCAGGCCGGGTTCGTGATCGCGCTCTACAACCCGCAGTCGCGCGCGCGGCCCTGGCAGCTTGGCGCCGCGTTCGCCCTGTTGCGCGACGTGCTGCCGCCGGCCACCCCGGTCGCCTTCGCCAGCGCCATCAGCCGCCCCGACGAGCGTGTCGCGCTGACCACCCTCGCCGATGCGGACCCGGCGCAGGCGGACATGCGGACGCTGGTGCTGGTCGGGTCGCGCGAGACCCGCCGCATCGCCGGCACCGGCTGGCTCTACAGCCCGCGCAGCAGCCAGGCATGAGCGGCGGTCTCGTCCGCGACCGTGGCGGCGTCCGGCGTGGGCGGCCGCGCGACCATGACCACCGGCAGGCGAAGCGCGCGCGCCGCCGCCAGCTTGGCCTGCGTGGCGCTGCCGCCGGAGTTCTTGGTGACGATCACCGCGATGCGCTCGGCGCGGAGCAACCGCCGCTCGCAGGCCTCGTCGAACGGCCCGCGCGCGGCGATGAACCGGGCGGAAGGCGGCAGGCTGGCAGGATCGGGGAGGTCCACGCTGCGCACCAGGTAGTCGTGCCAGGGCGCTTGCGCGAACGCCGCCAGGTCGCGTTGGCCGATGGTCAGCAGCACGCGGCGCGGCGCGCGGCCAAGCGCCACGGCTGCCATCGCCATGTCGGAGACCTCGGTCCAGTCGTCGCCGGCCGCTGCCCGCCACGCTGGGCGGTCGAGCCGCAGCAGCGCTATGCCGGCGGCGGCGCAGGCGGCGACGGCGTGGCGCGTCATCTGGGCCGCGAACGGATGCGTCGCGTCCACCACCGCCTCGATCGCATGGCCGCGCAGCCAGCCGGCCAGTCCGTCGATGCCGCCGAACCCGCCGATCCGGTGCGGGACCGGCGGCAGCACCGGCGCGCGGGTGCGCCCGGCCAGCGACAGCACCACGTCGAGCCGCGCGTCGCCGGCCACCAGCCGGGCCAGCGCGGACGCCTCGGTGGTGCCGCCCAGGATCAGGATCTTGCGCGGTGACGCCATGGCTGAGCATCCTGGGAATCAACGAGGACGGAGTCGAGGGCCTTTCGGCCACGGCGCGCGCCCTGCTCGCCGAGGCCACGCTGGTGTTCGGCGGCGCGCGGCATCTGGCGCTGGCCGGGGGCGCGATCCGGGGCGAGGCGCGGGCCTGGCCCAGCCCGATGCGCGACGCCTACCCGGCCTTGCTCGCCCATCGCGGCCGCCCGGCGGTGGTGCTGGCGTCGGGCGATCCGTTCGAGTTCGGCGTCGGCTCCGTGCTGGCGGCGCTGGTGGCGGCGGGCGAATGGCGCTGCCTGCCGGCGCCGTCCGCGTTCGCGCTGGCCTGTGCCCGGCTCGGCTGGGCGCGGCAGGATGTAGCCTGCCTGTCGTTCTGCGGCCGGCCCGTGGCGGCGCTGCTGCCGCACCTGCATCCGGAGCGGCGCGTCCTCGCCCTCTCCGCCGATGCGGCGACACCGGGCGAGGTCGCGGCCCTGCTGGCCGCGCGCGGCTTCGGCCCATCGCCGCTGCATGTGCTGGAGGCGCTGGGGGCCACGCGCGAGCGGGTGCGGGTGGCGCGGGCCAGCGACGGCGTGCGCGGCGGCATCGACCCGCTCAACCTGCTCGGCATCGAGGTCGTGGCCGGGCCGGGCGCGCGCGTCATCCCGCTCGGCGCGGGGCTGGACGACGCGCTGTTCGAGCATGACGGCCAGATCACCAAGCGGGAGGTGCGCGCCGCCACCCTGGCCGCGCTGGCGCCGCGCGTGGGCGAGTTGCTGTGGGACATCGGCGCCGGCTCCGGCTCGGTCGCGGTCGAGTGGCTGCTGGCGCATCCCGCCAACCGCGCCATCGGCATCGAGCCACGGCCGGAGCGTGCGGCGCGGGCGGCGCGCAACGCGCAGGCGATGGGGGTGCATCTGCTAGTGCGGGAAGGACGCGCGCCGGCGGCGCTGGCCGGGCTGCCGCCGCCGGACGCGGTGTTCATCGGCGGCGGCATGACCGCCGACGGCGTGCTGGACGCGGCCTGGGCCGCGTTGCGGGCCGGCGGGCGAATCGTAGCGAACGCCGTGACCATCGAGACCGAGGCGGTGCTGTTCGCGGCGCACGCGGCGCATGGCGGCACGCTGACCCGCATCGCGGTCGAGCGGCTGGACGCGGTGGGCCGGATGCACGGCTTCCGTCCGGCGATGACGGTCACGCAATGGGCGGCGACGCGGCCATGATCGTGGCCGGGATCGGCTGCGCCACCGGCTGCGACGCCGCCGAGATCGTGGCGCTGGTGCGCGCGGCGGAGCGGCTGGCCGGCGTCGCCGTACAGCGCCTCGCGGCACCCGTGTTCCGCCAGCATGAGGCCGGGCTGCTGGCCGCCGCCGCCGAGTTGCGCGCGGTACTGAGCTTCATCGACCAGGAAGCCTTGCGCGCGGTCGAGCCGCTCTGCCCGACGCATTCGGCCCGCGCCCGCGCGGCGGTCGGCGTGGCGTCGGTGGCGGAGGGCTGCGCGCTTGCCGCCTCCCGTGGCCGGCTGATCCTGCCGCGCACCGCAAGCGCGCGGGCGACCTGCGCGCTGGCTGAAGGGGACGACGCATGACGGTGCATTTCATCGGCGCCGGGCCGGGCGCGGCCGACCTGCTGACCCTGCGCGGGCGCGACATCTTGGCGGCGTGCGGGGTGTGCCTGTACGCCGGCTCGATCGTGCCGCGCGCGATGCTGGCGCACTGCCCGGCGGATGCGCGGCTGGTGGATACCGCCCCGCTCGATCTTGACCAGATCGAGGCGGAGTACGTCGCCGCCGACCGCGCGGGGTTGGACGTGGCGCGGCTGCACTCGGGCGACCTGTCGATCTACAGCGCGATGGCCGAGCAGATACGCCGGTTGCGGCGGCACGGCATCGCCTACACGCTCACCCCCGGCGTGCCGGCCTTCGCCGCCGCCGCCGCAGCCCTCGGGCAGGAGCTGACGTTGCCGGAGGTGGCGCAGAGCGTGGTGCTGACCCGTGTTTCCGGGCGCGCCTCGGCCATGCCCGCGACGGAGAACCTCGTGGCGTTCGCGCGGACCGGGGCGACGCTGGCGGTGCATCTGGCCATCCACGCGCTGGCCCGGATCGTGGCCGACCTCGCGCCGGTGCTGGGTGCCGACTGCCCGGTCGCGGTGGTGGTGCGGGCGAGCTGGCCGGACCAGCGCATCGTGCGCGGCACGCTGGGGAATATCGGCGCACAGATGGCCTCCGCGCCGGCGGAGCGCACCGCGCTGGTGCTGGTCGGGCGCGCGCTGGCCGCCGAGGGTTTCCGCGACAGCGCGCTGTACGACTCGGCCTATGCGCGGCGGTTCCGCGCGCCATGAACCGGCGCCATCGCGGCCCGGCCGACCAGGCTGCCCTCGCGGTCGAACAGCACGATTTCCAACGTGGTCTCCGGGCCAGACAGGGCATCGGCCGCCACTCGCCACGCGGCGTCGGCTACCACGTTGCCCAAGGGATAGAGCGAGAACGCCTCGGCCACGGTGTTGGCACCGGCGATCCGGGCGGCCAGATCGGGCGCGGCCCCGGCCAGCCGCGCCAGTTCGGCCAGGGCATCCAGGTCGGGCGGGCCTCGGCGGGAGTGCAGGTCGAGCCGGCCCTGCGCCAGCTTGGTCATCTTGGCGACGCCGCCGGCCACGGTGACGCGCGCCACCGGATGCGCGCGGAGGTATTTCAGCATCCCGCCGGCGAAGTCGCCCATGTCGATCAGCGCCGTGTCGGCCAGCCCATGCAGCGCCTGCACGGCCCGCTCCGAGTTGCGCCCGGTGGCGCCGGCGACGTGGGCGAGACCTGTGGCACGGGCCACGTCGATGCCGCGATGGATGCTGTGGATCCAGGCGGAGCAGGAATACGGCACCACGACGCCGGTGGTGCCGAGCACCGACAGGCCGCCGACGATGCCGAGCCGGCCATTCAGCGTCCGCTCCGCCATCGCCTCGCCGCCTGGGATGGCAATCTCCACCGCCACGTCGCCGGGGTCGCCACCGGCCACCTCCGCCAGCGCCGCGGCGATCATCTGGCGCGGGATCGGGTTGATGGCGGGCTGGCCGGGCGGGATGGCGAGGCCGGGACGGGTCACGGTGCCGACGCCCTCGCCGGCGAGGAAGGCGATGCCGCCGCCGGGCGGTCCCGGCCGGACGGTGACGCGGATCAGCGCGCCATGGGTCACGTCGGGGTCGTCGCCGGCATCCTTGACCACGCCGGCGCTGGCCCAGCCGGGGCCTGCGGCGCTTTCGGCCAGCGCGAACGCGGCGGTCTGGCCGCCGGGCAGAGTGATGCCGACCGGATCGGGGAACGCCATGCCGCGCAGGGCGCAGAACGCCGCCTTGGCCGCGGCGGTGGCGCAACTGCCGGTGGTCCAGCCCCGGCGCAGGTTCGGCGGAATGTCCACGCCCTCGCACATAATCCCTGCCGGTCCGCTCGCCAATGACAGGAGGCATAATCGTCGCCGCGCCGCGTTCCGGCGCCGGCAAGACCACGGTGACGCTGGCGCTGGTAACCGCGCTGCGCAGGCGCGGCGTGGCGGTGCGCACGGCGAAATCCGGGCCGGACTACATCGACCCGGCCTTCCATGCGGCGGCCTCGGGGGCCGCGTCGTTCAACCTCGACAGTTGGGCGATGCCGCCCGCCCTGCTCGACAGCGTGGCGGCGGAGGCGGCGGATGGGGCCGCGCTGCTGGTGGTCGAGTCCTCGATGGGGCTGTTCGACGGGGTGGCGGGCGAGCGCGGCCGGCGCGGCTCGGCGGC
>JAYTQW010000198.1:0-3484 GCA_043746535.1 Rhodospirillales bacterium | reverse complement strand
CCGCTGCTAGAAGACGCCACGATGGCCAGGACGCAGACATGATCGCCTCGATGACGGGTTTCGCGCGGGTGGACGGCAGCGAGGCCGGCATGGCCTGGGCGTGGGAGCTGCGCAGCGTCAACGGGCGCGGGCTGGAGCTGCGGCTGCGCGTGCCGGCCGGCTATGACGGGCTGGAGGCGGTGCTGCGCGAGGCGGCGGGGCGGTTGCTGAAGCGCGGCAACATCACCGCCAACCTGACCCTGAAGCGTGAGGAGCGGGCGTTGCTGAGCGTGGACATCGCGGCGCTGGAGCATGTGCTGGCGCTGGCGACCGACCTCGCCCGCCGCATCCCCGGCTGTCCGCCGCCGCGCGCGGAGGCGTTGCTGGCGCTGCCGGGGGTGCTGCGGCAGGTGCAGAACGGCGATGCGGCACCCGGAAGCGGGACCGGAACTGGAACCGGGGCAGGCGACGCGGCCACGCCGGCGTTGCCCGCCGAGATCGTCCGCGCGGGCTTCGAGCAGGCGTTGGCGGGCCTGGTCGAGGCGCGGCGCGGCGAGGGCGGTCGCACCGCCGCGATCCTGGCCACGCTGCTGGACGAGATTTCCGTCCTCCGCGATTGCGCGGTGCAGGAGGCGGCGGACCAGCCGGCGGCGCAGCGGGCGCGCATGGTCGAGAGCGTGCGGGCGCTGCTGGGCGAGATCCCGGCGCTGCCGCAGGAGCGGATCGCGCAGGAGGTGGCCATGCTGGCCGCGCGTTCCGACGTGCGCGAGGAACTGGACCGCCTGGCCAGCCACATCGAGGCGGCGCGGGCGCTGCTGGACGAGGCGGCGCCGGTCGGGCGGCGGTTCGACTTCCTGGTGCAGGAGTTCAACCGCGAGGCCAACACGCTGTGCAGCAAGTCCGCCTCGGTGCCGCTCACCACCACCGGGTTGCGCCTGAAGGCAGCCATCGAGCAGTTGCGCGAACAGGTGCAGAACGTCGAGTGAGCGCCCCATGATCCGTCGCCGTGGCCTGTGCCTGGTCATCGCGGCACCGTCGGGGGCCGGCAAGAGCTCGATCACCCGCGCGCTGCTGGCCGCCGAGCCGGGGTTGGCGCTGTCGGTGAGCGTGACCACGCGCCAACCGCGTCCGGGCGAGGCCGAGGGGGTGCATTACCTGTTCCGCAGCCAGGAGCAGTTCGACGGCATGGCGGCGAGCGGCGCGTTGCTGGAATGGGCCACCGTGTTCGGACGCGGCTATGGCACGCCGCGCGCGCCGGTCGAGCAGGCGCTGGCGGCGGGGCGCGACGTGGTGTTCGACATCGACTGGCAGGGGCACCGGCTGCTGCGGGCGGCGTTGCCGGGCGATGTGGTCGGCCTGTTCATCCTGCCGCCGTCGTTGGCCGAGCTGGAGACCCGGTTGCGCCGGCGCGGCGCCGATGACGGCCCCGAGATCGCCCGGCGCATGGACGCCGCCCGCGCCGAGATGGCCCATGCCGGCGAGTTCGACCATGTTCTGGTCAACCGCGACTTCGACGCGGCGGTGGCCGACACGCGCGCGGTGCTGCACGCGGCGCGCACGGCCACGGCGCGGCTGGTCGGGCTGGACGCCTTCACCGGGCGCTGACAGGCGCCTATCCAGCCGGGCGTTTATTCGGCCGGGGCGCTTACTCGGCCATGCGCTTATTCGGCCGGGGCGATGGCGTCCAGCATGGCGGTCTGCGCCTCGCTGCCGCGGATCGCCGCCCGCTCCCGCGCGGGGTCGAACGAGCGCGACAGCAGCCAATAGACGCCGCCCGACACCGCCAGCCCGACCAGCCACGCCACATCGACATCGGCGAGGCGATGCGCCAGCGGGCCGGTGTAGAGACCGGCGACGACGAAGAACGGCACCGAGGCGGCGAAGCCCGCGAAGTAGGCGAGCAGGCCGTGCGCGTTCCAGGCGCCGTAGATGCCGTCCGGCCGGAACATGTCGGTGACCGCATAGGCGCCGCGCCGCACCACGAAGTAGTCGACCAGGTTCACCGCCGTCCACGGCACCAGCAGGTACAGCATGATCGTCAGCGCCGCGTACAGCGCGTCGAGCGCCGTGGCGGTCAGCGCGGCGGCGATGGCCAGCCACAGCGCCGAGAACGCGGCGATGGCGAGCAGCCGCGCCGCCCGGCTGCCCGGCACTGACATCGGCATCGGCGTCAGGCTGTCGGCGGCGGTCACCAGCGTCAGCGCGCCGCTGTAGATGTTGACCGCCATGGTGGCGACCAATGCCGCCGTGGTGACGGCGACCAGGGCGGTGCCGAGGTACGGCACGACGGCATCGCCCGCCGCCCGCAGCGCCAGCAGGGCGTCGGTGGCGCCCAGCGTCACCGCCAGCCACGCGCCCAGGCCGATCAGCCAGATGCCGGAGCCGGCGGCGCCGACGAACACCTGCACGACGATGGCGCGGGTCGAGGTGCCGCGCGGCAGGTAGCGCGTGTAGTCGGACACGCACGGCGCCCAACTGATGTTGATGGCGGCGGCGGTGGCGAACTGCGCGCCGAACGCGGCGATGCTCCAGCCGAGCGCCGCCGGCGCCGCTGCTCCGGGGGCCACGGCGGGCAGCGGCCAGGCGACGTGGCCGAACAGGATCGCCCCGGTCAGCGCCAGCAGCAGCGGCAGGGCGATCCAGAACAGCGCCCGGAAGATGACATGTACCCAGTCGTAGCCCCACACCGCCAGCACGATGCCGATGGCGGCGGTGACGGCGGTGATGCCCAGCGGGCTCCAGCCGAACATGCCGTGCAGCCCGTCGCGCAGCAGCAGCGTGTCGACCACGTTGTAGCCGACGAAGGTGACCAGCGTGCCGAACAGCGGCACCACGACGCCGCGAAAGCCGAACTGCGCCCGGCTCTGCACCATCTGCGGCAGGCCGAGGCCCGGCCCCTGGCTGGCGTGGAAGGCCATGAACAGGGTGCCGAACAGGATGCCGGCGGCAATCGCCAGCAGGCTCCAGCCGAGCGCCAGCCCCATCGCCGGCCCGGTGAACCCGGTGGCGACCAGCAGGAACTGGGTGTTGCCGGTGAACCAGAACGGCGCCTGCCCGCGTACGTCGCCATGCCGCTCGCCGGCCGGCACGTAGTCGATGGCGTGCGCCTCGATGGCGCCGAGACGGCTGGCGGGCTGGACGGCGGTCATCGCCGTCCGCCCTGGGTCACGTCGCGCACCGCGCCGCGCGAGGCGCTGGTGGTGAACGCGGCGTAGGCGCGCAACGCCGTGGACACCTTGCGTGCCCGCACCTCCGCCGGGACGAAGCCCCGGTCCACGGCGGCGGCACGGCGCTGCGCCAGCGCCTCGTCGGACACGGCCAGGTGGATGCTGCGGGCGGGGATGTCGATCTCGATCACGTCGCCGTCCTGCACCAGGGCGATGGTGCCGCCCTCGGCCGCTTCCGGCGAGACGTGGCCGATGGACAGCCCCGACGAGCCGCCGGAGAAACGCCCGTCGGTGACCAGGGCGCAGACCTTGCCCAGCTTCTTCGACTTCAGGTAGCT
>JAYTQW010000197.1:0-5132 GCA_043746535.1 Rhodospirillales bacterium | reverse complement strand
CCCATACCATTGTTGCCTCGGCCCATCTTGCCCTCCCAACTGATTGGGGCGCTATAGTGCCGCGACGCCGCGCAATCGCGGCGCAGCGCGAGGTTTTCGCATGGTCGCTTTCCGTGGCACTTTCACCGTGACCGTCACGCCGTTCGATGTGGCGGGTGCGCTGGATGTCGCGGCCCTGCGCGACTTCATTGAATGGCAGATCAGCGATGGCATTCACGGCTTGATTCCGCTCGGGTCCACCGGCGAGTTCCTGTCGCTCTCGCCCGACGAAATCACCGGGGTGGCGGAGACGGTGATCCGAACCGCGGCCGGTCGCGTGCCTGTGATCATTGGCACCGGCGCCGAGGACACGCGCGAGGTGGTCCGCCGCAGCCGCGAGGCGGAGCGCCTTGGCGCCGATGGAGTGATGATCATCCCGCCGTTCTACTCGACGCCGACAGAGGACGAACTCTACCATCATTACAAGACGGCGGCGGATGCCATTGGCATTCCGATAATGATCTACAACAATCCGGCCGTCACCAATGTGGACCTCACACCCCCCATCGTGGCGCGGCTCGCTACGATCGAGGGCTGCCAATACGTAAAGGAGTCGACGCTGGAGGTGACGCGCGTGCGTGACATCATCCGGCTGTGCGGCGACCGGATGACAGTATTCGGCGGCGTGCTCGGCTTCGAATCCTTCGTGGAAGGTGCGCAGGGCTGGGTCGCGGTTGCGTCCAACGTGGCGCCGGGGCCGATGGCGCGGCTGTTCGAACTGGTGGCAGATCAGGGGCACATTGCCGAGGGCCGCGCGCTTTATCTGCATTGGTTGCCAATTATCGAGGCGGTGTTCGGCCCGTGTTTTGTGGGCACCACCAAATCTCTGCTTAACCACATGGGATTCGGCGCCGGTGCGCCACGCCCGCCACGCCTGCCTTTGCCCGCCTCACAGGATGTGGAGATGCAGAGACTGGTACAGCAATTCGCACTTCGTTTTCCGGTGCGCTGATCGCCACCATTTGTATCGACGGCGCGCCGGTCGTGGCCCGGCCGGATGAGACGGTAGCGGCGGCGATGGCGCGGCACGGCATGGTGGCGCAGACTGTCGGCGCGGATGGCAGCCCCCGCGGCGCCTTCTGCGGTATGGGCATGTGTCACGACTGCCTGGTCACGATCGATGGCCGCGCTGGCCAGCGCGCCTGCCTCAGTATGGTGGCTGACGGGATGGACATTCGGCTCGGCGTGACGCTGCGGCCGGCGGTGCAGGGCTTATGCGATTTGGCCGAGCTGCCGACCGGGCCATTGCCTCTGCGCGCGGTCACGGTTGCTGTCGTGGGTGCTGGGCCGGGCGGCCTGGCTGCCGCTACGGAAGCGGCCGAGGCAGGGCTGGACGTGATCCTGCTGGACGAACGCCCAAAGCCGGGCGGGCAATATTTCAAGCAGCCCGCATTGGGATCGGCGTGGCGCCGCGATCGCCAGTCGCGCAACGGGGCGGCGCTGATCGCCCGGGCGCAGGCGGCCGGCGTTATGATCGAGAGCGAGACGCTGGTCTGGGGCGCCTTCCGCAACGATGATGGCAGCGGCGAGCTAGCGTTGCTACGGGCGGGCGTCGCCGCCCGGCTGGCGTTCCGCTGGCTGGTGGTCGCGACCGGGGCGTTCGAGCGGCCGCAGATGGTGCCGGGCTGGACGCTGCCAGGCGTGATGACCACGGGAGCTTGCCAGACGCTGCTGCGGAGCTACGGCGTGCTGCCAGGCCGGCGCGTGCTGTTCGCCGGCAATGGTCCACTACATGTGCAGACTGCGGCGGAGGCGCTGGCTGCCGGGGCCACGGTGGTCGGCCTGGCTGACAGCGCGGCCCCCATGCGTGCGCTGCGGCACGGGCTGGCGATGACCGCGGCCAATCTCGGCTTGGTTGCCCGCGGCTTGGCATCGCTGGGCCAGCTCAGGCTAGCCGGCGTCCCCATCCTGTGGCGGCACGGCTTGAAGCGGATCGAGGGTGGCGCACGCGCGGAGCGCGCCGTCCTGGCGCCCCTGGCAGCCAATGGCGGTTTCCTGGCCGGGCGCGACATCACTGTTGCGGTCGATGCCGTGTGCCTTGGTATCGGCTTCGGCGCCTCGTCTGAACTGCCGCGCTTACTCGGCTGCGCGCATGACGTGCCCCCGCATAGCGCGGAAGCAGTGGTCCGGCGCGGCGATGACGGCAGCACATCGCTGGCAGATGTGTTCGTGGTCGGCGAGGCAGGCGGGTTCGGCGGCGCACAGGTCGCGCTGGCACAGGGGGCGCTCGCGGGCCGCGCGATCGCCCGCCGCGCCTGCCGCGCCACGCCACCGGATCGCCGGCTGCAGCACGCCCTGGCCCGAGCGCGGCGGTTCCAGACGGCGTTGTGGGCCGCTTTCGCGGCATCGCCGGCGCCACCGTTCGAACCCGAAACCGTCCTGTGCCGTTGCGAAGGCCTTACGCTCGGCCAGTTGCAGGCGGTCGCCCGTGACGCGTTGGTGCAGGACGTGGCCACGCTGAAGCGGCTCACCCGGGCCGGAATGGGGCGCTGCCAGGGCCGCTATTGCGCGCCGCACCTGGCCCACCTGATCGGTGTAACGGTGGCGGGCGAACCGGATCTGCTGGCACCGCAGATGCCGTTGCGGCCGGTGCCGGTGGCGGCACTGGCGGTCGAGCAACCGGAATGGAGCGGCCACCGCCGCTCGATGTTGCCGGCCGATCGGCTGCCCGATGGCGCTCCGTTGCCGATACAGGAGGCGGCCACGGTCATCGTCGGCGCCGGCATCGTCGGCCTGTCTACCGCCTATTTTCTCGCCAAAGCCGGCCATGAGGTGGTGGTGATCGATGCCGGCCGGCCCAATGCCATGGCTTCGGGCGGCAATGCCGGCAGCCTGCATGTGCAGCTGCTGTCCTTTGATTATGGGGCAAAGGCGGAGGCCGGCGGCTCGCCTGCAGCACGCACCTTGCCGCTGCAGCGCGATGCCGTGGCACTCTGGCAGGCGCTGGAACGCGAGACCGGCGGGAATTTCGAGATCAAGTTGACCGGCGGCTTAATGGTAGCCGAAACCGAGCAGGACATCCGCTTTCTTGACGCCAAGACCGCGGTAGAGCGCGCGCATGGTATTGAGTGCCACGTGATAGGCCCCGGCGAGTTAGAGCGGCTGGAGCCTAACCTCGCCCCCGGCATGCTGGGGGCCGCTTGGTGTCCGCAGGAGGGGAAGATCAACCCGCTGATTGCGACGCAGGCGCTGCTGGATGGAGCCCGTGCTGCCGGAGCGCGCGTCTTCGACCTGACCAGCCTGCGCACTGTGACGCGCGGCCCTGGTGGCTTCCTGCTCGGCACCAGTCGCGGCGTGCTGCGGGCTGGTCAGCTGGTGAATGCCGCAGGTGGCTTCTCCGCGCGCCTCGGCGCCATGCTGGGACTGGATGTTCCTGTATTCGGCGCGCCGCTGCAGATGATCGTCACCGAGGCCGTGTCGCCCCTAGTGTCTGGCCTAGTCGCCCATGCCGACCGGCATCTCACGCTGAAGCAGGCTGCGAATGGCAACCTGATCATCGGTGGTGGCTGGACTGCGGCGCTCGACCCGGTGCATCAGCGCCCGCGGCCGCTGCGTGAGAGCCTGTCGGGCAATCTTTGGGTGGCGCAGCGCGTCGTGCCCGCCCTGCGACAGATGCACGTGCTCCGCAGCTGGGCCGCGATGAACGTCAACATCGATGGCGCTCCCATCCTGGGCCAGCATCCGGCCATGCCCGGCTTTTTCAATGCGGTGTCGTCCAATGGCTATACGCTGGGGCCGCTGATCGGCCAGATTACCGCCGAACTCATCCTGCGCGGCCGCACGGATCGCAACATTACGCCGTATTCAATAACGCGGTTTAAAGCGGCCTAAACCGGCTGGTTGGGCGGGTCGAGACGCGAGCATAGCCGTCAGCTGACCAAGGGCTCCCTGCTCCTGGGGTCATAGGGCTGATCCCAAGCAGCCAGACCTCGAGCTGTAGAACGCCGGCCGCATCGATGACATGCGGCGTAGCATCAGAATCCACGGCAGGTGTCAGGCGACAGAGTGGTTCCTGCCTGCCGCGTACAGGTCTCAGAAGGTGTGAATAACGGCTCCGACTTGATCGTGCTCACGGATGGCATGACCATCGAGTTGCTCGACAATAGACACAAGGTCTTCAGCTAACCCGAAATTCGGTTGCCGCTGCGACCGAGGATGCGGCTGACGAAGGCCTGCGTCCTTGGCGTCTGCGGCGCGTCGAAGATTTGCGCGGATGACCCGATTTCCTGGATCACGCCACCATCCATGAAGACGACGCGGGAAGAGACCTCGCGCACGAAGCTCATCTCATGTGAGACGATCAGCATGGTGATACGATCTGCGGAGAGCATCCGTATGGTGTCGAGCACCTCGCCCACGCGTTCCGGGTCGAGCGCAGACGTCACCTCGTCGAGCAACAGAATCTCCGGCCGCAGCAACAGCGCCCGCGCGATCGCCACGCGCTGCTGCTGGCCGCCCGAGAGCTGATCGGGATAAGCGTGCAGCCGATCACCTAGCCCGATGCGCGTCAGCAGCGCGCGGGCCTCTGCCTCCACCTCTTTGCGGTCGCGACCCTTGACCCTCACCGGTGCGATCATTGCATTGGCGAGGACGTTCATATTTTGAAACAGGTTGTATTGCTGGAAGACGATCGCAATCTTGTCCCGCACGGCACGAAGCGATGCACGATCGTCGTAGCGGATGTCTTGATCGTCCAGCCGCACAGTCCCGCCGCTCGGCGGCAGGAGACCGACGAGCACGCGCAGCAACGTGCTCTTGCCCGAGCCCGACGGTCCGATGAGGCTCACCACCTCGCCGCGCGCGACATCGAGGCTGATGTCCCGCAACACTGCTGTACGGCCATAGCTCGCGCTAAGCGCTTTGAGTTCGAGATGCGGCAAGACGTCTCTCCAGCCAGGAACCCAGCAGTGTCAGCGGATAGGAAATCAGGAAGTATATCAGCAGCACGGCGGCATAGACGAGGGAGGCCGGCAGCCCCTTGTCATTCAGGATCTTGCCCGCATCCGTCAGCTCCAACACACCGATTTGCGAGGCGAGCGCCGTATCCTTGATGAAAAGCACGAGGTAGCCGAAGGCCGGCGGCAGGATGATCG
>JAYTQW010000196.1:0-3921 GCA_043746535.1 Rhodospirillales bacterium | reverse complement strand
CGAGCGAAGCCCTCGTCCACGGTGAAACGGTCAACGGGCAGGTCCCACAGCCAGGTGCCGATGATGGCGCCGGCCGCGAGTGCAAGCTGCACGCGCTGTGCGTTCTCGTTCGCCAGCGCCTCGCTGGCACGCAGGGCCAGCTCTGCCCTCACCTCCGCCGTGACGTCGAGTGTCACAACGAGCACGCCCCCGACGCCGGTGATGGAGAAGTCGTCATCGATGGGAGAGAAGCCGTAGGTCCACCAGACGTCCTCGAACGCGTCCCCGCGCGTGATTGGGACAAGTTGACGCTCGTGCCAGGTCGCGCCCTGACCGGCCATGACAAATGCGACCTGTGGGCCAACAACGTCCCAGATTTCGGCCCAGACTTCGCGTCCGGGCCGCCCTAAAGCGGACGGGTGACGGTCAGGCCCGATAAGGGCGCGGTAGGCGTCATTGTAGAAACAGATGAGCGAACTTCCCCACCAAAGGAACATCGGATGGCGGGAAGTGAGCATGATCCGCAGGGTCGTTCGCAGAGCTTGCGGCCAGGTTTCAGGCGATCCGACTGGCGTTGCGGTCCAATCATGCGCTCGCGTGAGGCTGCCCATTTCACCGCCTCCGTCCAAGAAGGCCTGGCTATCGGACAGCTTTGGCGTCGTTCGTGTCCGGCCTCGTTCCGCCAACTGCTCCTGGCTATCGAGAAGACGGAGAGAAGCACGCACGACCTCGCTGGCACTTCGGTATTGCCCGGATGCGACCCGCGCCTGAATCGAAGCGGTCAGCTCGGAAGTAAGCGAGACATTGAGAGACGCGCGTGGTGGGATCGCCACCTCCGAATTCTGGCCAGTATCAATCATTGCCACCCTCTACCTGATTTGAGGCGATGGATAGAGGATTGTATGTGTCTTGTTGACAGAGAGGTGCAAAAGTGTGTTCGCAGGGCATCAGCCAAATGCGGCATGGAACCGACATGCACCGGACCTGCTTCATCATACCTTTTTCTGAGCGATTTAAGGTTCGGAAGATAGGGGCACGTTGGGACGAAAGTGCCGGAGCCGAGCATCCATCGGTTTTTTTCCTGCCTCCAAAGTGCGAGCGTAGGCAGGCAGAACTGGACCAATCTGTCGCCTCCGTTACCAACTCTGGGTTGGGACGCAGTGACCGTCGATCGCCGAAGATTTCAGGCGGCGATAGCAAACAGGCAGGCAACGAAGGTGGTCTGCACCTGCCTGTCACGGGCACCGGTGTTGTAAACCTGCCCCTTTCTAATCATCGCCATCACTTCATAGCCAGGGCGAAGCCCCTGGAATGCCATCGGAGAGCGGCGAGATCGCGATAGCTGATCGGGAAGTCCAGATATCATCACAGTACCCATGATACCGGCGAGCCTCTGCCGTGACCTGCCATCCATCACCGGCTCTCTCGAAGCACACCCCGCTGGGTTTAGGGCCCGGAAGGCCCGATCCGGGAATCCAACAAGCCACCGCGAAGGCTCGCTGGTATAATACCGATGCTTCCTGGTGGCGGCGTGCCTGAGCGCCGCTCAACCGGCCTCGTACCCCATCATCGCCTTCGTCTCCAGGAACTCGTGCAACCCCCACGCGCCATACTCGCGCCCGTTGCCCGACTGCTTATAGCCGCCGAACGGCGCGGTCAGGTCCCAGCCGGGGTCGTTCAGGAACACGCCGCCGGCGCGCAACTCCGCTCCCACCGCGCGCGCGCGCTCCAGGCTGCCGGAGTGGACGTAGGCGGCAAGCCCATACGGGGAGTCGTTGGCGATCTCGATCGCCTCGGCCTCGCTGCGGTACGGCATCACCGCCAGCACCGGGCCGAACACCTCGTCATTCGCAATGGTCATGCCGCGCGTGACGGCCCCGAAGATGGTCGGGCGGATGTAGTAGCCACGGTTGAGCCGCTCGGGACGGCCGGGGCCGCCGGTGACAAGTGTTGCTCCCTCGGCGATGGCGCCGTCGATCAGCGCCTGGATCTTGCCGTACTGGACGGCGCTCACCACCGGCCCCAGCGTGGTGGCGGGATCGGAGGGCTCGCCGACCACGAAGCCCTCGGCCACGTCGCGGGCCAGGTCCAGCGCCCGCGCGTGCATCGCTTCGGGCACCAGCAGGCGGGTCGGCGCGTCGCAGGACTGGCCGTTGTTGTCGAAGCAGCCGACCACGCAGCTGGTCACCGCGCGCGGCAGGTAGGCGTCGTCCAGCACGATGAACGGCGACTTGCCGCCCAGTTCCTGCGCCACCCGCTTCACTGTGCCGGCGGCGGCGCGCGCCACCTGGATGCCGGCGCGGGTGGAGCCGGTGAAGCTCATGAAGTCGATGTCGGGGTGCGACGACATCGCCTCGCCGACCGTGGGGCCGTCGCCCTGCACCAGGTTGAACACGCCCGGCGGCACGCCCGCCGCATGCAGTATCTCGGTCCAGACGACGGCGCTCAGCGGCGCCACCTCGGACGGTTTCAGGACCATGGTGCAGCCGGCCGCCAGCGCCGGGGCGACCTTGCAGACGATCTGGTTGATCGGCCAGTTCCACGGCGTGATCAGCCCGCAGACGCCGATCGCCTCGCGCACGATCAGCGTGCGGCCGTGAGCCTCGGTGAACGCGAAGTCCTGCAAGGTGCGGATCATCTGCTCCAGATGCAGCTCGCCGGTCGCCACCTGTGTTGCGCGGGCGAAGCCGATCGGGGTGCCCATCTCCTGCGTCAGCACCTGCGCCAGCTCCTCGGCGCGTGGGCGATAGGCGGCGAGGATGGCGCGCAGCAGGTCGAGCCGCTGGGCGCGGGTGGTGCGCGAGAAGCTGTGGAACGCGGCGCGGGCGGCGATCACCGCGCGATCGACATCGGCGGCGCCGCCGAGCGCGATGGTCGCGAACGCCGCCTCGGTGGCCGGGTCGATCACCTCCAGCGGATGCGGGGCCAGTGGCTCGACCCATTCGCCGCCGATATAGAACTGTGTCGCGTGATCCATGCTCATTCTCCGATGATGTCCGGCGGCCGCAGTCCGGCGACGCCGAGCGCCGCCTCCAATGCCACACCCAGGCGCAGGATGGTGCCCTCGTCGAACAGCCGCCCCCACAGGCAGGCCGCGTGCGGCGTCCGCGCGTCGCGAAGGCCGCTGCGCAGCACCAGGCAGGGGTGGCCGGTGAAATTGGTGATGACCAGCATCGGCCCGACCGCGACCGGGCCGACGATGGCGTCCACGCGGTCGAACCAGCCCGCCGCCTCGCGCATCACGAGCCGCCGCAGCCGGTCCAGTTGGATGTGGTCGATGGCGCTCAGCAGCCGCGCCGCGCGGAACCCGTTCGGCCACGCCTCCGGCGCCTGCCAAGCCAGCAGGTCGTCGCGGTCGTCCAGCGTCAGCCGCTCGAACGACGCTGCCGCCTCGGCGTCCAGCAGGTTGACCAAGGCCGCGTACGGCAGGTCGGCGCGGTCCAGCGCCACCAACTCGACGCCCAGCGCCCGAGTGGCCTCCAGCGCCGCGCGGTCGAGCGGATGGCTGCCCTCGCCGGCCAGGTCGGCCTCGAAATAGCCCACCCGCAGCCCGGCCACGTGACGCCCGGCATCGACGCCGAACGGCAGGTCGATGCAGGCCGGATCGACCCCGTCGCCGCCGCCCAGCGCGTCCAGCACCAGCGCCGTGTCGGCGACGCCGCGGCAGATCGGGCCGATCTTGTCGAGCGTCCAGCACAGCGCCATCGCCCCGGTGCGCGGCACCCGGCCATAGGTGGGACGCAGCCCGGTGACGCCGCACCGCTCCGACGGCATGACGATGGAGCCGAGCGTCTCGGTACCCAGCGCAAACCCGGCCAGCCCCGCCGCCACCGCCGATGCCGACCCGGCGCTGGAACCGCTCGATCCCTGCTCGGTGTTCCACGGATTGCGCGTGCGCCCGCCGTACCAGCGGTCGCCATACGCCAGCGCGCCCACGCTGGT
>JAYTQW010000195.1:0-6266 GCA_043746535.1 Rhodospirillales bacterium | reverse complement strand
GGTGACATGGACCACGTTCGGCGCCGCCGGATGCGGGCCGACGATGCCGTTATGGTCGAACAGGTTCAGCTCGTAGTAGCCGGCCCAGGAACTGGCGATTCGCACCGCCTCGAACGCCGGCACGCGGGCGGCGAGCACTGGCCAGATGATGTCGTAAAACATCGCCTCATCCACCTCCAGCGGCGGCTCGTCGGGATCGGCCTCGCCCTCGCCGGGGCAGCGTCCGGTGAGGAAATGCGCGCCCTCGCGCCGGAACCAGATGCCGGTCGGGTCGACCACCAGCGGGCAGTCCGGCAACGCCGCGCGGCAGGCGAGCACATAGACCATGCGTTTGCGCGCCCGTACCGGCAGGTCGATGCCGAGCATCGCCGCCACCCGCGCCGACCACGGGCCGCCGGCGTTGACCGCCACGTCGCACGGCACGGTCGAGCCGTCCGCCAGCGCGACGGCGGCGACGCGCTCGCCATCGCGCACGAAGCCGACGGCGTCTTGCGCCACGTAGGCGACGCCGAGCGCCCGCGCCTTGCGCCGGAATGCGGCGAGCAGGCCGGGACCGTCGAAACTACCCTCCCGCGACAGCCCCAGCGAGCCTTCGGCCACACCCTCGGTCGTAAGCCAGGGAAAGCGCGCCCGGATCGCCTCGGGCGTCAGCAGGGCCACGTCCGCCCCCTGCCCCATTTGCACCGCATGGTTCTCGCGCAGGGTCGCAACCCCGGCGGCGCTGGCCAGGAACAGGTAGCCGGGCAGCCGCAACCCCAGGTCCGGCCGGTCGCCGTCCACTGCCAAAAGGTCCGGCGCCCGTTGCAGGAACGACAGGCCGAACTGCGACATGGCGACGTTGATCGGCGTCGAGAACTGCTCGCGGATCGAGGATGCCGACAACGAGGACGACGCCCGCGCATACCCTGGCTCCCGCTCGATCACCGTGACGGTGCCGGTGAGGCCGGGATGGCTGGCGAGGTGGTAGGCGGTGGAACTGCCCATCACGCCGCCGCCGATGATGGCGATGTTCATGGCAAAACCGTCATGCCACGAACAGCCTTATTCGCCCTTGAGCGCGCGGACGTCGCTTTGCAGCCGCTGGATCTGCCGCATCATGGTGGCCTGGAGTTCGCCCAGCGCGCGGACCTCCTCACGCGTGTTGTCGTTCGCTCGCCGCACGTGATCCGCAGTGCCGAAGTTCGTCGCCACATCGTCGCGAATCAGCGTCACCGCGTTCTGCACCCGGTCGAGACGCTCCATCACGGCAGCCCTGACCTTGCCGAGCTCGGCGCTGAGCCGCCCCTCCATCGTGCTGAGCCGTCCCTCCATCGCTTCGAGATACGCCCGCAGTTCACCGTCCATCGGGCAAACCTGCCGGTCGGGCCGCTTCCAAGCCAGACTCGATCAGCCGGTGGACGGCCCCGGCCCAAGGATGTCTCTCTGTGTCCATGACGCCTTATACGCCTGCGGCACAGCTTCTTCCACAATCACGATGCCCACCTGCCTACAACGACGGCAGCCGCAGCCCATGCGTCTCGGCGCACGCCACCGCCGTCGGATACCCCGCATCCGCGTGCCGCATCACGCCGCTGGCCGGGTCGTTCCACAGCACGCGGGCGATGCGCCGTGCCGCATCCTCGGTGCCGTCCGCCACAATGACCATGCCGGCATGTTGCGAAAAGCCCATGCCGACGCCGCCGCCGTGGTGCAGCGAGACCCAGGTGGCGCCGCTGGCGGTGTTGAGCAGGGCGTTCAGCAACGGCCAGTCGGAGACGGCATCCGATCCATCCGCCATCGCCTCGGTCTCGCGGTTCGGGCTGGCGACGGAGCCGCTGTCGAGGTGGTCGCGGCCGATCACGACGGGGCCGCGCAGCTCGCCGCTGGCCACCATCGCATTGAACGCCAGGCCGAGCCGGTCGCGCTGGCCGAGGCCCACCCAGCAGATGCGCGCCGGCAGGCCTTGGAACTTTATCCGGGCGCGGGCCATGTCGAGCCAGTTGTGCAGATGCGGGTCGTCGGGGATCAGCTCGCGCACCTTCGCGTCGGTGCGGTAGATGTCCTCCGGGTCGCCCGACAGCGCCACCCAGCGGAACGGGCCGACGCCACGGCAGAACAGCGGGCGGATGTAGGCGGGCACGAAGCCCGGGAAGGCGAACGCATCCTCCAGGCCCTCGTCGCGCGCGACCTGGCGGATGTTGTTGCCGTAGTCCAGCGTCGGCACGCCGACGCGGTGGAACGCCAGCATCGCCTCGACATGCGCGCGCATGGTGCGCCGCGACGCCGCCTCGACGCCGCGCGGGTCGCTTTCGCGGCCCCGCTCCCACTGGTCCAGCGTCCAGCCGGCGGGCAGGTAGCCGTTCAGCGGGTCGTGCGCGCTGGTCTGGTCGGTGACGACATCCGGCCGCTCGCCGCGCCGGACCAGCTCGGCGAACACCTCCGCCGCGTTGCCGAGCAGGCCGATCGACTCCGCCCGGCGCTCGGCACAGGCGGCATGGACCCAGCCCAGCGCCTCGTCCAGGTCGGCGGTGTGGCGGTCCAGGTAGCCGGTGCGCAGGCGCATCTCGATCCGGCTCGGCTGGCACTCGACTGCGATCATGCTGGCTCCGGCCATGGTCGCCGCCAGCGGCTGCGCGCCGCCCATGCCGCCCAGGCCGCCAGTCAGGATCCAGCGGCCCCGCAACGAGCCGCCATAGTGCCGGCGGCCGATCTCCACGAACGTCTCGTAGGTGCCCTGCACGATGCCCTGGCTGCCGATGTAGATCCAGGATCCCGCCGTCATCTGGCCATACATCATCAGGCCCAGCCGGTCGAGTTCGTGAAAATGCTCCCAGGTCGCCCAGTGCGGCACCAGGTTCGAGTTCGCCAGCAGCACGCGCGGCGCGTCGGCATGGGTGCGGAACACGCCGACCGGCTTGCCGGACTGGATCAGCAGCGTCTCGTCGTCGCCCAGCGCGCGCAGGCTGGCGACGATGCGGTCGAACGCCTCCCAGTTGCGCGCGGCCCGGCCGATGCCGCCATAGACCACCAGCTCCTGCGGGCGCTCCGCCACCTCGGGATCGAGGTTGTTCATCAACATGCGCAGGGCCGCCTCAGCGCCCCAGTTGCGGCAGGTCATCGCCGTCCCGCGCGGGGCGCGGACGACGCGCTCGTTGTCGAAACGCGCGGTCACGCGCGCGGCTTGCTGGTTGTCGAGATGGGCGGTCACGCGCGCGGCTTGCGGTGCCGCCCGGCGCGGACCACGGCCACGCATGGGTTCAAGCCAAGGGCGTAGGCGAGTTCGGCCGGGTGCTCGACCTGCCACACCGCCAGGTCGGCCCGCATCCCGGCGGCGAGCACGCCACGGTCGGACAGGCCCAGCGCGCGGGCGGCGTTGCGGGTCATGCCGGCCAGCGCCTCCTCCGGTGTCAGGCGGAACAGAGTGCAGGCCATGTTCATCGCCAGCAGCGGCGAGGTCAGCGGCGAGGTGCCGGGATTGCAGTCGGTGGCGAGGGCCATCGGCACCCCGGCTTCGCGCAGCAGCGCCACCGGCGGCGGCTGCGTCTGGCGCAGCGTGTAATAGGCGCCGGGCAGCAGCACCGCGACCGTGCCCGCCTCGGCCATCGCAGCTATGCCCTCGGCGTCGAGGTACTCCAGATGGTCGGCCGACAACGCGCCCATGCGGGCGGCGAGGATGGCGCCTCCGGTGTTGCTGAGTTGCTCGGCGTGCAGCTTGACCGACAGGCCATGCCGGCGCGCGGCGGCGAACACACGCTCGGTTTGCGCGAGGGTGAAGGCGATGCCCTCGCAGAACGCATCCACCGCATCGGCCAGCCGCTCGGCGGCGACGGCGGGAATGATCTCCTCGCAGATCAAGGCGACATAGTCGTCGGCGCGGCCCTGGTAGTCGGGCGGGACCGCGTGCGCCGCCAGCAGCGTGGTGCGCACGTCCACCGGGCGCATCAGGTCGAGCGCCCGTGCCGCGCGCAGCAGCCGCAGCTCGCTGTCCAGCTCCAGCCCGTAGCCGCTCTTGACCTCGATGGTGGTGACACCCTCGGCCATCAGGGCGTCGAGCCGGGGCAGCGCCGCCGCCACCAGCGCCGCCTCATCCAGTATCCTGGTAGCCCGCACCGTCGCCAGGATGCCGCCGCCGTCGCGCGCGATATCGGCGTAGCTGGCTCCGTGCAGCCGCCGCTCGAACTCGTGGGCGCGGTTGCCGCCATGGATCAGGTGGGTGTGGCAGTCGATCAGGCCGGGTGTCGCGACCCCGCCCGCCCCGTCATGCGCCTCATAGGTTTCGGCCAGTTCGGCCGGCAGCCCGGCGCGTGGGCCGGCATAGGCGATGGTGTCGCCGACGATCGCCAACGCGGCATCCGCGACCAGCCCATACGGTTCGCCGCCGGAGGCCATGGTTGCGAGGGAAATATTGGTCCAGAGATGATCGGACGGTTGCATGGGGCGAGCCTCTCCCGGAGGCGGCCCGCGCGCAACCCCTGAACGTGAGGCCAACAACGTGAGCGACGCGACGCAGGCCACGGGACCGACCTTCATCGACGCCGCCCAACTGCGCGCGGCGCTGCCGTTCGACCGGCTGATCGACGCCTTGCGCGACGCCTTCATCGCGGGTGCGGAGGCGCCGTTGCGCCACCGTCACGCAGTCGGGCCGGACCACCAATCGCTGCTGCTGATGCCGGCGTGGCGGCCAGGGGTGGCGCTGGGGGTAAAGATCGTCAGCGTGTTCCCGGGCAACGGCGCGCGCGGGCTGAACGCCGTCAGCTCGACCTACCTGTTATGCGACGCGCTCACCGGGCGGCACCTGGCGGTGCTGGACGGCAACGAACTGACCAGCCGGCGCACCGCCGCCGCCTCGGCGCTGGCCGGGCGCTACCTGGCGCGCGAGGACGCAAGCACCCTGTTGATTGTCGGCAGCGGCCACGTCGCCAGCCAGATGGCCGCGGCGTGGCGGGCGGTGCGGCCCATCCGCCGCGTGCTGGTGTGGAACATCCGCCCGGCCGGCGCGGCCCGGCTGGCGGCCGGGTTGGCGGCGGCCGGCATCGACGCCATGGCGGTCGAGGACCTGCCGGCCGCCGCCGGGGTCGCCGACATCGTCAGTTGCGCCACCTTGGCAGAAACGCCGCTGCTCGCCGGCGCATGGTTGCGGCCGGGCACCCATGTCGACCTGATCGGCGGCTACCTGCCGTCGATGCGTGAGGCGGACGACGACGCGGTGCGCATGGCGGACATCTACATCGACACCGACGCGGCGCTGCACGAGGCCGGCGACCTCACCCAGCCGATGGCGACTGGCGCGCTGACGCTCGGCCGGGTGCGCGGCACGCTGGCGGCGCTGTGCCGGGGCGAGGCCGCCGGACGCACCCGGCCGCACGCCGTCACGCTGTTCAAGTCGGTCGGCAGCGCGATCGAGGACCTGGCGGCGGCCGCGTTGGCGCTGGCCTAGTGAACCGCGCGTCGCGCCACGCCGCGCAGGCGCCAGGCGGTGCCCAGCAGCGCCACCCCGAACACTAGGGCGTAGATGCCGAGCCACGCCGCGATCACCAGCGCGCCCCCGACCGGCGATGACAGCAGCAGGCAGCCGAACAGCACCGAGGCCGCCGCCGCGAACGCCATCAGCCAGCCGCTCGACCGAAAGCTGGCGCTGGCTATCAGCAACGCGATACCGCTGAGCACGGCCCAGATGCCGGCGGCATAGACCACCACCACGATGGTCAGCGCCGGCATCGCCGCCACGAAGACCGCCGCCGCGACGCCGAGCACGCCCTCCAGCGCCAGCGCCAGCCACGGCTCCCGCCGCCGCGACGCGGACCCTGCGGAGATGATGGCCAGCACGCCGTCGACGATCAGGTAGGCCGCGAACAGCAACACCAGCCACGCCAGCGTCAGCCCCGGCGACAATACCGCCACCAGGCCGAAGGCGATGGCGCAGATGCCGCGCGTGAGCACGAGCGGCCAGTGTTCGGCCAAGGCGACCGGCCAGATGCCGCCGGAAATGACGGGTGCCCGTGGTGCCTGCATGGTGCCCTCCTGCGATGCGCTCGCTTGCGTGCGCGAGTCTGCGGCTACGCTAGGCCGAGTTCCGGCATCCGCGCCAGCAATAGCCGGCCCGTGCGCCAAGCTGCCTATGGCAGCCGCAGCCCGCGCTCGGTCTCCATGTGGCGGCGCCACCGGGCTCTCAGGGCGCCGGACCGGCAGCCATGGTCTTCATCGAGGAACTCGGCGGCAACGATGCGGTCTGTCCGGAAATGCCGAAATTCCTGACGAAGCTCGCACCAGGCCGCCAGCAGGCGCAC
>JAYTQW010000194.1:0-3144 GCA_043746535.1 Rhodospirillales bacterium | reverse complement strand
CCGGCGATCTCGAACACCTCGTCCAGCCGGTGCGACACGTAGATCATCGCGACGCCGCGCGCCGCCAGCGGGCGGAGGGCCGCGAACAGGCGGTGCACCTCGTCGGCCGGCAGGCTGGCGGTCGGCTCGTCCAGCACCACCACATCCGCCTCGGTGGCGAGCGCGCGGGCGATGGCGACCAGCGATTTCTCGGTGCGCGACAGATCCTGCACCCGGATCGCCGGGTCGATGTCGCCGCCGATCAGCGCCAGTGCCCGGTAGGCCACGCGCTCGGTCTCGGCCCAGTCGATGCGCCCGCCCGCGCGTGGAAAGCCGAGCGCCAGGGCCATGTTCTCGGCCACGCTCATCCACTCGATCAGGCCCAGATCCTGATGGATGAACGCCACCGGCTGCCGCTCGCCAAACTTCACCGGGCGATGCTGGTATGGCTGGCCGCGATACAGGATGACGCCGCTGTCGGGGTCGTGGATGCCGGCCAGCGTCTTGATCAGCGTCGACTTGCCGGCCCCGTTCTCGCCCAGCAGCGCCAGTATCTCGCCAGCGTGCAGATCGAGGCTTACGTCGCGCAGCGCCCGCGTGCCGCCAAACCGCTTCTCGATATTCTGGAAGCGCAGCAGCGGCGGCTCGCGGTCGGACATCGGGCTCCCTCGCAGGCCCCTCTGGCGGGGACTATGGAGGACGGTAGCTGTCTGGTGGACGCTCCGCCAGCACCTTTCGAGTCAGCCGCGCCTGCGCGCCGTGACCTCGATCTCGATCTTCATGCGCGGGTCGGCCAGCCCGGCGCTGAACATCGTCGCCGCCGGGCGCACGTCGCCGAAATGGCGGCCCAGCACCGGCCAGCACGGTTCGAAATCGGCCAGGTCCGGCACGATGTAGCGCACCCGCACCACGTCGGCGAGCGTGGCGCCCGCTTCCGCCAGGGCCGCGATGATGTTCTGGAAGCACTGCTCGGCCTGCGTCGCCGGGTCGTCGGCGATATGCATGGTGGTGTAGTCGAACCCGGTGGTGCCGGCGACGAAGATCCAGTCGCCGTCCACCACCGCGCGCGAGTAGCCGAACGCGGCCTCGAACGCCGAGCCGGTGGAGATCAGTGTGCGGGTCATGGCCTGTGGTCCTTCACTTGAAATCGGTCTTGAAGCTGTCCTCGCTCTTGCACCGTGCCACCAACGCGGCGGCGCCTCATGGCCTGCCAACGTCTCCCTCCAGACCCGGTTCGCGCGGTCCGTCGCGCCCGGGCCGCCGGCATCGGCCGGTTCTCGACCCCTTGGCAAAGCCCGCGAATACGCCCAGAGGTGGAATCCTGGGTCAGGGGGCGGACATGGGTAAGGCACAGCCGCCGGAAGGTGCTCCCAAGCAGGCGCTGTACCGCATCCTGTATTCCAGCAACGTGCCCAAGTCGCAGAGCGCCGACGATATCGAAACCAACATCGAGACCATCCTGCGTTTCAGCCGCGAGCACAACCCGGCGTCCGGGATCACCGGGGTGCTGGTCACCAACAAGCGGATGTATGCCCAGATCCTTGAGGGACCGGCGCCGGCGGTCAAGGACCTGATTGGCCATATCGCCTGCGACCGCCGCCACCAGGGCCTGCGCGTCATCAGCAGCCACGCCTCCGACCACCGCATCTTCGACGATTGGTCGATGGCGTTCGTCCGCACCAACCGTGATCTTGAGGCGGAGGCCTACATCTTCCCAACCGGCCACGAACAGTCGAACATCATGGCAATCTCGGCGTTCTGCATGTCGGTGCGGCGGCATTTGCTGAACGGGACGGGTTTTTAGGCGCAGGCCGGCATTAGGCGCAGACCGGCATCGGCGTTGACGCCGATGTGCCATGCCGCCATCGCTCGCCGCTATGGCACTCGCGCCGCCAGCCGTATGACCCGCTCCGTCAACAGGTACAACGGGAACGGCTTGGCGATCACCGCCATGCCGGGCGCCAGATGCCAGCCGTCGAGCGTGCCGCCGACATAGCCGGTGATCGGCAGCACCGGTAGGCAATGCGCGTTCGCCCGCACATCAAGGCGTCAGCCTGAATGCATTTTGGTATCCGGCTGTTAAAGAAGTGCTCTGGCCCGATAGCCGCACTTGGACTTGTCACCGAAACGCATCCCGGTCCATTAGCGGAACAACTCAAGAGGTAGGCTTGCCGTAAAGGGACGTTGAATGTCGTCGCTGTGTCAATGCGACCGTGTCAAATGCGGCCCGTGTCGATGCGACCGCAGCATCTCTCCGAAAGCCGCGAACATGCGCCGCATCGGCGCCTGCTTGTAGGCGAACGGGTCGGGCGGATCCATCAGGTGCAGGATCGCCCCGGTATCGGCCTCGAACACCAGCAGGCGCCCGTCCGCCGTCTCGCCGCAATCGATCGAGAACAGGTCGAAGCCAAGCCTTGCCGCCAACTCCGCCAGCGCCGTGCGGTGCCGGCGCGCGAACCCGTCGTCGAAGCCCGCCATCGCCGCCGCCTCCTGCGCGCGCTTGCCGGCGCTCCCGGTCATGCCGGCATTCAGGTAGTGGACCATCCAGTGCTCCGACACCGCCATGTGGCACAGATGCGGGACGCCGGCGACGAAGGCGATGCGGTATTTGCGGAACAGCCCGTCCGCCGCGCGATAGTCGACGAAGGCGGTAAGGCAGAGCAGGCGTGCCGCCGACAGCCGCAGGTACTCGGCCAACGCCGCATCGTCCTCGATCCGGGCGAGGTCGTGGCCGGCGTGCGAACCGCCCGGGCGCACCAGCAACGGGTACTCCGCCCCCGGCAACAGGCGCGACATCGGCGCGTGATCGGCGAGATGCGCCAGCAGCGCCGCCCGCGTCGCCATTGCCGCCGGTGGGCTGCACAGGCCCGGCACGCCGGCCAGCACGCCCGGCAACACGTCGCGGGCAAGGGCAGGCAGGCCGCGCGGGTGGTTCACCAGCGGGCGCGGCCAGCGGTCGCACAGCGCGCCAAGCCGGGCCAGCAACGCCGGCGCCGCCTCGCTGACCGCGCAGAACGCCACGTCATGGTCGGGGATGCGCGCCGGCAACGCCCGCTCCGCGTCCAGGTACAGCAGGTCGAGCCGCACGTTCAGGTGTTCGGTGAGGAAGTCGAGCGGGGTGTTCACCATCAGGTCGCCGGGCGCCAGCAACGCCAGCAGGCGCAG